>JAKACW010000137.1 GCA_021821045.1 Pseudomonadota bacterium | reverse complement strand
TGCGATCCACCCGGCTAAGGACATCGAACTGCTCACCCCGCGCCACTGGAAGCAACACTTCGCCGCTCATCCGCTGCGATCGGATCTTTTTGCTTGTCGCAATAACGTCGGAAAGTGACCGGTTACCCCGCAACGGGCGTCCCTGCGGAGGTAAGGTATGGGACGTGGCAAAACGACCGGTTTATATAAGCGAGGAGAAATCTGGCATGTCGACCGGCAAATCAGAGGTCAAAGAGTTCGAGAAAGCACTGGCGCTCGCGACCTCAAAGAAGCGGAAATGTACTTAGCGAAGCGAATCGAGGAAATTCGGCAGGCCGTGGTTTATGGCGTCCGGCCGATTCGAACGTTCCGGTCCGCGTCGATTAAGTACCTGAACGAAAATCAGCACAAGCGCAGTATTCGAGATGATGCGTTCCACTTCCGGTGCTTGGATCCGTTTATCGGCCACCTGCCGATGGATCGGGTCCATATGGGAACGCTGCAGTCGTTTATTGAAGCGCGGAAATTGAAAGGAGTAAAAGCGAAGAGTATCAATCTTGCGCTAAGCGTCGTCCGGCGAGTCGTCAACTTGGCGGCAAGCGAGTGGCGCGATGAGAACGGCATGACTTGGCTGAGCACGCCATCGAAGATCAAACTGCTACCGTTAACGGATGCGCGCAAGCCCTACCCATTGAATTGGGATGAGCAAGCGCGGCTTCTCCAAGAGTTGCCCAGTCACCTAGCTCGCATGGCGTTGTTTAAGGTGAATACGGGAACGCGAGACAGGGAGGTGTGCTGTTTGCGGTGGGACTGGGAAGTTAGTGTGCCTGAGCTGGGGACGTCTGTTTTTATCATTCCGGCGGACTTTGTGAAAAACGGCGAAGAGCGCCTCGTTGTGCTTAACCGGGTCGCGAAGTCGGTGATCGAGGAAGTGCGCGGGGAGCATCCGGACTACGTTTTCACCTACCGCGGCCAGCCCATTGAGCGGATGAATAATTCGGCATGGAAGAGGGCGCGGCGGAAGGTGGGATTGGATGTTCGGGTACACGATCTCAAACAGACCTTCGGTCGGCGCCTGCGTGCTGCGGGCGTGAGTTACGAGGATCGCCAGGACTTGCTTGGCCATCGATCCCGGCGAATAACAACGCATTATTCGGCGGCGGAACTGTCGAGCCTGATTGAGGCAGCGAACGCGGTGTGTGGAACGAAGTCCCGCAAAAGTCCCACACTCGTCGTGCTGAGGCGCAAGAATGGTTAGCGCGCGAGCGTTAACTGTTTGTTTATAGGGAGGTTAATTGGCGCGCCCGGAGAGATTCGAACTCCCGACCAACTGGTTCGAAGCCAGTTACTCTATCCAACTGAGCTACGGGCGCGTGATTTGTGAGGCAGCGGTATTCTACCAGAAGGGCCGCGGTGTCTGTCCAAGGTTTATCGCGGCGATGGAATGGGGCCGCCGCGAGCCCGTCGGGTCTCCGTTGGCGTTGCGCTGCTGTGGTACTCTAGCGTCCAACTAAAAAACCACACCCTTCGGTCATGATCCCAAACAATTCAAACCCGCGCCGTTTCAGCGGCCCTCAGGTCACCGCGATTGTCGTCGCGGCAGTGCTGGCCACACTTGGCGCGATCGCCGCGCTGCTGTTTTTCAATATGTCCATCTCCGAATTCAGACCCGTCACGCTTAGCACGACGGAGGAGGCGCAGTTGGAGAATAAATTGGCCGCTCTCGATTCCACGCTGAGCCGTGGCGGAAAGCCCGCCGCCGACGCGCCCGCTGCCGACGAATTCGAGCAGGAAAGCGGCTCGTTGAAGCCCGAGCGCTACAGCGAAGAGGGCGCGAGCCGCGAAGTGAATTTCACCGAACGGGAACTGAACGCGCTGTTGGCGAAAAACACCGATCTCGCCACACGGCTGGCCATCGATCTGTCGGAAAACCTCGCCAGCGCGAAACTGCTGCTGCCGTTGGAGCCGGATTTTCCGCTGCTCGGCGGCAAGACGCTCAGACTCACCGCTGGATTGGAGCTGCGCTACGTCGCCGGGAAACCGTCGGTCATTCTCAAGGGAATTAGTTTGTGGGGCGTGCCGTTGCCCAATGCGTGGCTGGGCGGAATCAAGAACGTCGATTTGGTGCGCGAATTCGGCGGCGAGGAAGGCTTCTGGAAGGCGTTTGCCGACGGCGTCGAAATGATCAAAGTCGAAGAAGGCAAGCTTCACGTTACTCTTAAAGAGTAGCCGCGCGGCGATCAGGCAAGTTTCATTTAGGGGTCAGTGTGCTCTCTTTATTTGCAGTCACCGCGCCCGGTCTCGAGGGAATTGCCGCGCGCGAGCTCGATCAGATCTTGCGGCCGGGCGTATCCACCGCTGAAGAGACGAGTTCATCGCCGGTTGAAATTGAAGCGGGCGGCGTTCGATTTGAGGGCGACGCGGCCGCGCTCTATCGCGCCAATCTGCATTTGCGCACTGCCAACCGCGTGTTGGTGCGGATAGGCGAGTTTCACGCTGCGTCGTTTTCCGAATTGCGTAAACGGGCGGCGCGGTTGAATTGGGCGGATTTTCTGCGACCGGGGCAACCGGTGGCGATTCGCGCTACATCGCACAAGTCCACGCTTTATCATTCGGGCGCGGTGGCGGAACGCATCGCCGGCGCCATCGAGGATGCACTCGGTCAGCCCTCTTCCGTCGAGCGGCCGGGGGACGATGATGCCCTCGAACCGTGCCAATTGATCGTCGTTCGAATCCTCAAGGATCACTGCACGGTGAGCGTGGACTCCTCCGGCGAGCTGTTGCATCGGCGGGGCTATCGCCAGGCGCTGGCCAAAGCGCCGCTGCGTGAAACTTTGGCGGCAGCAATGTTGCTGGCGTCGCAGTGGGATGGCGTATCGCCCCTGATCGATCCCTTTTGCGGTTCGGGCGTGATTCCCATCGAAGCGGCGTTGCTGGCGTTGCGGATCGCACCGGGACAGCGGCGCGCGTTTGCCTTCATGAAGTGGCCGCAATTCGACGACCCATTGTGGCAACGCCTGCTGGCCGAGTTGTCGCCGACGATCAAACGAGAAACGCCGTTAATTCTGGCTTCGGATCGCGACGCCGGGGCGATTCGCGTGGCCCAGGAAAATGCCCAGCGCGCCGGCGTGGTGGACTATATTCGGTTTGATTGTCATGCTGTGTCGGCGATTGCTCCGCCAGCGCAGCCAGGCTGGGTGGTGACCAATCCGCCCTATGGGTTGCGCGTAAGCGCCAACAAGGATTTGCGCAATCTGTATGCCCAGTTCGGCAATGTTTTGCGCTCGAAATGCGCGGGCTGGCGTGTCGCGATCTTGTGCAATGATATGTCATTGCTGCGCCAGACTGGCTTGAGTCTGGACACCTCGTTGGCCTGGGTGAACGGCGGCGTGAACGTGCGCCTGGCCCGCGGCGACGTCTCAACTCGTCAAAGATCAGCTCGTTAGAAGTCTTCCTCCTAAGTAGCGTCAAAACCGCGGTAAGTATTGTCAACAATGTCCCATGGCGGAGACGCTGACTATTGTTCAATTGGGTTCGAGAGAAATCGCGGGTTTCCTTTTTTCAGTGCGGTTGAAACCAGAGGGCGCAGGCGATGCGGCTGTTGTACGTTCTCTTGGGTTTGCTGGGTGTGCTTCACATGGTCGGGTGTCACGACCCGCGACTTGACGTGAAGCATGTCGGAATCGTGGTTTTCGGCGATTCTCGTGCGCCGCAGCTCGACGGTTTTGTGGCCGGTCTGGGTGCGTTGGGCTATCGCGAGGGAGACAATATCCGATACACCGTGCTTAGCGCGGAGAATGACCCGGCGGTTCTCGCGGAACTGTTTGCCCGCTTGAAAACGGAAAAAGTAGATCTGATGGTTGCGGCGGGTGGATTGGAAGCCGATGCCATGAGAGTCGTTCTGCACGGTT
>JAKACW010000017.1 GCA_021821045.1 Pseudomonadota bacterium | reverse complement strand
AGCCTATGACTTGGCGTGGTTGTTGGTTTATCCACCGCGTGAGCTGGACTGGCATGGCGTGTTGCGTCTGGCGCGACAGACGCGTGCGACGCGCCTGCTCAATGCTGGTTTGTCGCTGGTGCAGACCCTGTTCGACCTTCCCGATGGCTGTTACCCGCCCTATCTGGCGGGGAATTTCCGCGACAAAAAACGGGTCCTGGCGGAGTTATTGCACGCGGTGCAACAAGTCGATGTCGATACCGAACACCAATTGCCGCCGCCGGTGGCGTTCCAGCGCTGGACCCAGTACTACGACGCCGTTCACGCAACGGCGTTGCTAAGGAACTGGCGGTTGCTGCGGCGGATATTTACCGTGACCGACGCCGACCGGCAGTGGCTGCCCTTGCCAGCGGCGCTGCGCTGGTTTTACGTTTTTCTGCGACCGGTCAGGCTGGTTGCCCAGCGGATTTTCCGTCGATCGTGAAAAGGCTTATTGTTGCTGCTGCGCGGCGATGGTCGCGTTGATGGAGCGTTGCGTTTCGGCGGTGAGATTGCGCGCCAGGAAGCCGTAGTCGACATACTCCGGAGGCAAGCTGACCCACACCTTGTGGCCCGATCCGGGCGCGCAGGCGACGCTGTCACCGGCCGCGTTTTCCATCGATTCCAGAACGAAAACGTGATTGCCCTTCGGATGCACCAGTTCCAAGGTGTCGCCCACCGAGAATTTGTTTTTGACATCGATCTGCGCCCGGCCGCGCGCCGCGTCGTAGTCGACGATCTCGCCGACGAACTGTTGCTTGCGGCTTTCGGAAACGCCGCGCATGTAGTTTTGATGATCCTGCGGATGGTGGCGTTGATAAAAGCCATCGGTATAGCCGCGGTTGGCTAAATTCTCCAGCGCGCCGATCAAGGTCTCGTCCAGCGGCTTGTCGGCCACCGCGTCGTCGATGGCCTGGCGATAAGCCTGCGCCGTACGGGCGACGTAGTAATGGGTCTTGGTGCGGCCTTCGATTTTCAAGCAGTCGACGCCGATGCGCACCAACTCCTGCACGTGCTCGACGGCGCGCAAGTCCTTTGAGTTCAATATGTAAGTGCCGTGCTCGTCTTCCTCGATCTCGCTGAACTCGCCGGGACGGCTTTGTTCCTCGAGGAAGTAGACTTTTTGTTGTTGGACCTTCGCCGGCCCCAGATTGCCGTTGGCGTCGGTTGCGCCGTCGTGGAGTTTGTAGTCCCAGCGGCAGGCATTGGTGCAGGTGCCCTGATTGGGGTCGCGATGGTTGAAATAACCCGACAACAGGCAGCGGCCGGAATAGGCGATGCACAGCGCGCCATGGACGAACACTTCCAATTCCATCTCCGGGCATTGCTGGCGTATTTCGGCGATTTCATCCAGCGACAATTCGCGGGATAGGATGATGCGCGAGATGCCCAATTGCTGCCAGAACTTCACGGTCGCGTAGTTCATGGTGTTGGCCTGCACCGACAGATGAATCGGCATCTCCGGCCAGCGCTCGCGCACCAGCATGATCAGGCCGGGATCGGCCATGATGAGGGCGTCTGGGCCGAGGGCGACGATGGGGGCCAGATCTTTGATGAACGTTTTGACCTTGGCGTTGTGGGGCAGGATGTTCGAGGTTAGAAAGAACTTCTTGCCTTGGTCGTGGGCTTCGCCGATGCCAATCGCAAGGTTCTCGAAATCGAATTCATTGTTGCGCACCCGCAAGCTGTAGCGGGGCTGTCCGGCGTATACGGCGTCCGCGCCGTAAGCGAAGGCGTAGCGCATGTGCTTGAGGGAGCCGGCGGGGCTGAGCAGTTCGGGTCGCCTATTCATGTTTGAAGCCTCAAGGTTTGGGCCAACAATCGCAGCGCTTGGCCGCGATGACTCAGGCGGTTTTTCACGGCGGCTTCGAGCTCCGCCGATGCTTTGTTTTGGTCGGGAACCCAGAATACCGGGTCGTAGCCGAAGCCGTTGCTGCCTTTGGGCGCGCGCAGGATCGAGCCTTCCCAGGTGCCTTGGCAGATCACCGGCGTCGGATCGGCGGCGTGGCGCAGGAACACCATGACGCACTGGAACCGCGCCGTTCGCTCCGGTTCGGGTACATCGGACAAAGCCTGCAGCAGTTTTTCCAGATTCTGTGTATCCGTGGCGTCTTCACCGGCGAAGCGCGATGAATAAATTCCCGGCGCGCCGTTGAGCGCGTCGACCTCCAGGCCTGAATCGTCGGCAATCGCCGGCAGCCCGGTATGCAATGCCGCGTGGCGCGCCTTGATCAGCGCGTTTTCGACGAAGGTCAATCCGGTTTCTTCCGCTACCGGCACCGCAAAATGGGACTGCGGCAGGATCTCTATCGCTTGGGCGCCAAGGATTTGCTGAATCTCCTTGACCTTGCCCAAGTTGCCGGTGGCCAGCACGATGCGGTTGGGGTGAGCGGCGCTCGCTTTTGACATGGGAACTAACCTGCCGCCAGGGCTTCTTTCTGTTTGCCGATCAACGTCGCGATGCTGGTTTTCGCCAGCTCCAACATTGCGTTTAACTCGGCGAAATCGAACGGATGGCCTTCGGCCGTGCCCTGGACTTCGATGAACTGGCCCTTGTCGTTCATGACCACGTTCATGTCCGTCTCGGCATTGGAATCTTCCGCGTAATCGAGGTCCACGATGGGCGTGCCCTGAAAGACCCCGACCGAGACCGAGGCCACGTAACCTTGCAGCGGGTCTTTGGTCAGGGAGCCGCGGGCGCGCAGTGTTTGCAGCGCTTCGGCCAGGGCGACGAATCCGCCGGTTATCGAGGCGGTGCGGGTGCCGCCGTCGGCTTGAATGACATCGCAGTCGATGGTGATCGTGCGCTCGCCCAAAGCGGAGAGATCCAATACCGCGCGCAACGATCGGCCGATGAGGCGCTGGATCTCCATGGTGCGGCCACCCTGGCGGCCGTTGGCGGCTTCGCGTCTCATGCGCTCCCCGGTGGAGCGGGGCAGCATGCCGTATTCGGCGGTCACCCAGCCTTTGCCCGAGCCTTTGAGAAAGCGCGGCACGCTTTCTTCCACGCTGGCGGTGCAAATGACTTTGGTGTCCCCGAACTCCACCAGCACCGACCCTTCGGCGTGTTTGGTGTAGCGGCGAGTGAGACGGATGGTGCGTAATGCGTCGGGAGCGCGGCCGCTGGGTCGCATGGGGAAACCTCATTGAATCGGATTGGGTCGCCATTATAGCCGGTTTTGTCGGCCATTCCCCCGCGCGAATGGGGCGATTTTTGCACATCGACCAAGGTTTATGGCGATTTCATTTGGCGATCCGAGCGGTTTTTGCTTAAATCTCGCCACATCAAACATTCAAGGACGTCGTCGCATGGTTGCGAGCATGACCGCCTTCGCGCGGATTGAGGAAGAAACGGAATTCGGCACCATGGCGTGGGAACTGCGCTCGGTGAATCACCGCTATTTGGAAATGAGCATTCGTCTGCCCGAGGAGTTGCGGGCGATGGAGACGGCGGTGCGCGAGTCGGTCGGCGGCCGCCTCGGTCGGGGCAAGGTGGACTGCACGTTTCGCTTTAAGCCAAGTGCCGCCTCGGGTTTGTCGATGAGCCTGAACGAAGATTTGGTGGCACAGATCAGCCAGCTGATTCATCGCGTGTCGGCGCTGGTTCCAGTCAGCTCGGGACTCACTATGGGCGACGTGATGCGTTGGCCCGGGGTCGTACAAACGGCGGAAACCAATCAAGAGGCGGTTCAGGCGCGGGCGGTGGGGCTGCTTAACGCCGCGCTCGCCGATTTGCAGCAGGCGCGCACCCGCGAAGGGAATAAGTTGAAGAGCTTTATTCTCGGGCGGACGTCCCAACTCACCCAAATCGTCAGCCTAGCCAAACAGCGGGTGCCGCAGGTGCTGGAGCAGTACCGGGCCAAGCTCACCGACCGTCTCAAGGACATCCGGGAGGGCGCCGACCCGCAGCGCATCGAGCAGGAGTTGGTACTGGTGGCGCAGAAAATCGACGTCGCCGAAGAACTCGACCGGGTCACCGCCCATGTCGAGGAAGTCGAGCGCGTACTTGGCCAGAGCGGTGCCGTTGGCCGCCGCCTGGACTTTCTCATGCAGGAACTCAACCGGGAGGCGAACACTTTGGGTTCCAAGTCGATCGATGTCGAGACGACCCGTTGTTCGGTCGATATGAAGGTATTGATCGAACAGATGCGCGAGCAGGTCCAGAACATCGAATAGGCCAGCGCGTTGAAAGGACGGGTCTTTGCGTAACGGCACTCTATTTATAGTTGCGGCGCCATCGGGGGCCGGAAAAACCTCGCTGGTCAGAGCCTTAGTGCAGAAATTGAGCGATGTGCGGGTGTCCGTGTCGTATACGACGCGGGCGCCGCGGCCGCGCGAGCAGGACGGCGTCGACTACCACTTTGTAACGCCTGAGCGATTCCAAGCCATGACGGCCGAAGGGGCTTTCCTGGAGCATGCGACGGTGTTCGATCGGTCCTATGGAACCGGTCGCGCCTGGGTCGAGGAGCAGCTCAAGGCGGGCACCGACGTCATTCTGGAAATCGATTGGCAGGGTGCGCGGCAGGTGCGCTCGGTTTTTCCCGGCACGGTGGGTGTGTTTATATTGCCGCCTTCGCGCAGCGAGCTAGAGCGACGGTTGCGTGCCCGGGGACAGGACGGCGATGAAATCATCGCACGGCGCATGCGCGATGCAGTATCGGAAATGAGCCACTACGATGAATTTGATTACTTGATCGTCAATAAGGATTTTGATGACGCCTTAGCCGAATTGGTGGCGGTGGTGACCGCTCAGCGATTACGTAGAGAAAAGCGGGATATCGCGGCGTTGCTCGGCGATTTGTTGGGAAGCCGGTGAAACCAAGGCCGTCGTGTATAATCTTTATTAATGCAATATTTGAATCTGAAACCGCCGCTTCGCAGCATTACGCGAAGCGGCGGATTCGCCATGGTCATTTGAAATAGGGGGAAAGTTATGGCGCGATTAACGGTCGAAGACTGTTTGGACCACGTGGAGAACCGGTTCCAACTGGTTCTGGTGGCAGCAAAACGGGCACGTCAGTTGGCCAACGGCCAGGAACCGGCGTTGCCATGGGAAAACGACAAGCCCACGGTCATGGCGCTGCGCGAAATCGAGGAAGGCTACGTGACCTCTGCGATCTTGGACGAAGAGCCCGTCGAACATATCGAAGAAATCGAGGAACAGGCGCCCCCGGCGATCGAGCCTGACATGTCCGCCGCGGATTAACCCGTGAGCGATTGGAATTGGATACGACGGAACTTGCCCCACAGCCGGTCACCGCAGGATCGGAGCCCGCCGGCTCCGACATCCTCGGCGATCTGCGCGCGAAGCTAGAACGCTATCTCGAACCCGAGCAAATCGCAGAGATCGAGCGCGCGTATCGCTATGGCGCGAGCGCGCACACCGGACAAAAGCGCATGTCCGGCGAGCCGTATATCAGTCACCCCGTCGCCGCCGCCGCCATTCTCGCAGAGATGCGGCTGGATCCCCAGACCATCATGGCGGCGATATTGCACGATGTCATTGAAGACACGTCCGTCACCAAAGCGCAGCTGGCGACCGAATTCGGCGAAGAAGTCGCCGACCTCGTTGACGGCGTGAGCAAACTCACCCAGGTTCAATTCGAAAACCGCGCCGTTGCCCAGGCGGAAAACTTTCAGAAAATGATGTTGGCCATGGTGCGCGATATTCGCGTCATCCTGGTCAAGCTTGCCGATCGCATTCACAACATGCGCACCCTGGGGGCGATGCCGTTCGAGAAGCGGCGGCGGATCGCCCGCGAAACATTGGATATCTACGTGCCGATCGCACACCGGCTGGGTATCAACACGTTTCGCATGGAGCTGGAGGAGCTGGGTTTCGCGGCCTTGTATCCCTCCCGTTACCGCGTGCTATCCGACGCGGTCAAAGGCGCGCGCGGCAACCGCAAGGAGATTCTGCAACGCATCTCCGACTCGATAAACGAACGGTTGCAGCGGGAAGGACTGCAGGCCCGCGTCGTGGGTCGCGAGAAGCACCTCTACAGCATCTACCAAAAGATGCGCAACAAGCAGCTGTCGTTCTCCGACGTGTTCGATGTTTACGCGTTTCGCATCATCGTCGATAGCGCCGACGCCTGTTACCGCACACTCGGAGTGGTGCACGGCTTGTATAAGCCGGTCCCCGGCAAGTTCAAAGACTATATCGCGATTCCAAAATCCAACGGCTATCAATCCTTGCACACGGTGTTGTTCGGACCGTTCGGCGTGCCGATCGAAGTGCAGATTCGCACCGAGGACATGGATCGGGTGGCGCAGGCGGGGATCGCGGCGCATTGGCTGTATAAGACCGGCGGCGAGCGTCTTGGCGCCGGCGCGCACACCAAGACGCGGGAGTGGCTCAAGAATTTGCTGGAGCTGCAAAAGAACGCGGGCAATTCGCTCGAATTTATCGAAAGCGTCAAGATCGACTTGTTTCCCGATGTGGTCTACGTGTTCACGCCCAAGGGCCAAATCATGGAACTACCCCGCGGATCGACGCCGGTGGATTTCGCCTACGCGGTGCACACCGACGTCGGCAACACGTGCGTCGCCGCCAAGGTGGATCGCCGCCTGACGCCGCTTAGCGCGCAATTGCACAACGGGCAGACGGTGGAGGTCATCACCGCGCCCAGCGCGCGACCGAATCCGGTGTGGCTGAATTTCGTCGTCACGGGGAAGGCGCGGGCGAACATCCGCAACTACCTCAAGAACCTGGAGCACACTGAAGCGGTGGCGCTGGGCAAGCGGCTGCTGGATCAAGTTCTGGCGGGGTTTTCGTTGAGTTTCGACAACGTCCCGCCGGCGGTTGTCCTTGCGGTGGCCCAGGAAATGCGCGTCGCCAGCACCGACGAATTGCTGCGCGATATCGGACTGGGTAATCGCATGGCGCTGTTGGTGGCTCGCCGCGTACAGGAACTCATGGAACAACAGCGCGACCGCGGCCGTCGTCCTAAACGTTCGCAGGGCATCGCCGACGTGATTACGCGCTACGTGCCGAGCTGGTTGAAGAGCGAAAAAACCGAATCGCGCCGCCCGCTGGTGATCAAGGGCACCGAAGGGATGGTGGTGAATTTCGCCAAGTGCTGCCGCCCGATTCCGGGCGATCCGATCGTCGGCTACGTTAGCGCCGGGCGCGGCGTGGTGATTCACGTCGAATCGTGCAAGAACGTGGCGGAGTTTCGTAAGAAGCCGGAAAAGTGGATCGACGTGCAGTGGGAGCCCGAGTCGAGCGGCGAATTCAAAGTCGATATCCGCGTCGACGTCGAGAACCAGCGCGGCGTGCTGGCCACCGTGGCGGCGGCTATCGCTGAATTGGGCGCGAACATCGAAGCCGTGAATATCGAAGACCGCGACGGCAAGATCAGCACATTGAGCTTTACCATCGACGTGCACGACCGCAAGCATCTGGCCAGCATCATTCGGCGCGTGCGCGGAATCGAACAGGTGGTGCGCATCACTCGCGCTAAGAATTGAAGAAACTCTGATTCAAGGATGAGAAAATGAAAAAACAAATCATTCATACCGACGCCGCGCCCAAGGCCATTGGCACCTACTCCCAGGCCGTGAAAGTGGGCGATACGGTCTACCTCTCGGGGCAAATTCCCCTCGTTCCGTCGAGCATGGAACTGGCCGACGGCGGCATGGAAGCGCAGATCCGGCAGGTGTTCGCCAACCTGGACGCCGTTGCCCGCGCCGCGGGCGGCACGCTGGCCGACGTGGTCAAGCTCAACGTTTTTCTCACTGATCTGACTCATTTCCCGCTGGTCAACCAGATCATGGCGGATTACTTCAAAGAGCCCTATCCCGCCCGCGCCGCCATCGGCGTGGCCGCGCTGCCGCGCGGATCCCAGGTGGAAATGGACGCGGTGATGGTGATCGGCGGTTGATCGAGACGGCGATCGCCCAGCGCGCGCCGGCCGTCGCCGCGGCCGCAGCGCAAGATGCGGTGTCACGGGCGTTCGCCCCTTGGTCCGTTCCCGTCGCCGTTCTGAAGGGCGTCGGGGCGCGCACCGCGGCGGCGTTGGCGCAGAACGGGATCCATACGGTCTTTGATTTGCTCCTGCATTTGCCATTGCGTTACGAGGATAAGACCCGCCTTACCCCGCTCGAGCAGCAGCGTCCCGATTGCCCGGTCTTTATCGAGGGGCACGTGGAGAAAGTCTTTCCGCGCTTCGGTCGGCGGCGCAGTTGGGCGGTTAAACTCATCACGGACGCCCAGCCCGTGCATCTGCGTTTCTTTCAAGCCGGCAAGGGATTCAAAATTCGCTTTGCGCCGGACACGCGTTTGCGCTGTTACGGCACCTTGCGCCAGGGCTCGCTTGGACTCGAGATCATTCATCCCCAGACGACTGTGGTAACGGAGGATTCGCCGTTCGCCGCGAGTCTCACCGCCGTATATCCGCGCTTGGGCGGCATTGGGCAGGCGACGTTTCGCCGTTTGATCGATCGCGCATTGGAAATGTGTGCCGACAATGAGACCGCGGAAGTGTTGGACGAGGTCCATGAAGAGTTGGGATTCTGGGCGGCATTGCGTTTGGCGCACCGTGCCGTCCATGCCGACGACTTGGAACGCGCCCGGCGCCGGCTTGCGCTTGATGAGTTGGTCGGCGTCTATCTGGACCGTCACGAGCGCCGCAACGCGCTGCGCGGCAAGCGCGCTTGGCCCATGACAGTCGAGACGTCGCTGGAGTCGAAATTTCGCGCGTTACTGCCGTTCCGTCTGACCGCCGCGCAGGAAAAGGCCCGCGATGCATTATTCGCCGATCTCGGCAAATGTTATCCCATGCAGCGTTTGCTCCAGGGCGATGTGGGCAGCGGCAAAACCGTGGTCGCCGCGCTGGCGGCCCTGCGGGCGGTAGAGGCGGGAAGTCAAGCGGCCGTCATGGCGCCGACCGAGCTGCTGGCCGGACAGCATTTCGCGACTTTGCGCGCGTGGTTCGAACCGTTGGGCGTCGACGTCGCCCTGCTGTCATCGAGTGTGACCGCACCGCAACGGGCCGCTGCGCTGGAGCGAATGATCGCCGGCGCGCCGATGATCGTGACGGGAACCCATGCGCTGGTTCAGGAAGCCGCGCGGTTTGCTCGGCTTGGTTTGGTGATCGTGGATGAACAGCACCGCTTCGGCGTCGGGCAACGCATGGCCCTGCGCGCCAAGGGTGAGGGGCAGGGCAGGTCTCCACACATGCTGCTGATGTCGGCGACGCCCATTCCACGGACGCTGGCGCTGACGCAGCACGCCGATTTGGATGTGACCACGTTGGACGAAACGCCGCCGGGAAGAACGCCGGTGGTGACTGCGGCGATGCCGGCATCACGGCGCGCGCAGGTCGCGGCGCGCATTGCGCAAGCGTGCGCCCGCGGCGAACAAGCCTATTGGATCTGTCCCGCTATTGTCGAACGCGAGGACGCCAAGAGAGTGTCGGTCGATGAAGTCGCCGCGGTGTTGCGCCGGCTGCTGCCACAGGTGACGATAGACGTCGTCCACGGCCGCATGCGGCCCGACGAGAAGGCGGTGGCCATGAGCGCTTTCCAGTCCGGCGCGACGCAACTGTTGGTCGCGACCACCGTGGTGGAAGTTGGCGTGGATGTGCCCAACGCCACCCGGATTGTGATCGAGAATGCCGAACTGCTCGGTTTGGCTCAACTGCACCAGTTGCGCGGGCGTGTCGGGCGTGGCGCGAAAGAAGGCGCCTGCGTGTTGCTGTTCGGAGCGCCGCTCTCGGAATCGGCCCGCGACCGGCTCGCGGTGCTGCGCCAATGCCACGATGGTTTCGCGATCGCCGAGCAGGATCTGATTCAGCGCGGACCGGGGGAGCTGCAAGGTTATCGGCAGAGCGGCGCGCTGCCGTTCAAGGTCGCCGACTTGTCGCGCGACGAATCTATGCTAAAAGGGATTGCGCAAGCGGCCGAGCGCGTGGCGCGGGCCGGGCCTCGCGAGGCGCGTTTGTTGATCGCGCGTTGGGGTCGCGGCGCAACCGATGCGAACGTAGCATGATGCGGGTGCGCCCAGATGGACGTGGAGGTCAGTTGAAAGTGTGGCTTGAACGGCTGCAGCGGCGCGCCGAAGCTTGGCGTGCGCAATGGTCTGGCGCGGTGCCGGCGCCGGATCGCAGTCGCCTGCTGGAGCGCGTCCACACCTACGCCGTGTTGATGCGCTTGGATCGCCCGATCGGGATCTTGTTGTTGTTGTGGCCCACGCTGTGGGCATTGTGGATTGCCGGCGGCGGTCGTCCTCATATGAAAAATGTCGTGATCTTCGTCTTGGGCGTGATCCTGATGCGTTCCGCCGGCTGCGTGATCAACGACTATGCCGATCGTGGCTTCGATCCCCACGTCAGTCGCACCCGGGACCGGCCCGTGGCCAGCGGCAAAGTGCGGCCGCGGGAGGCGCTCAGTCTTTTCGCCGTGCTGTGCTCGATTGCCTTTGGCCTGGTCCTGCTGACCAATGCGCTGACGGTGGCGCTGTCGTTCGTCGGCGCGGCGCTGGCGGCCGTCTACCCCTTCATGAAACGCTACACGTATATGCCGCAAGTGGTGCTGGGCATGGCCTTTGGGTGGGCTGTCCCCATGGCGTTCGCCGCCGAAACCGGGACTGTTCCCGCCGTGGCATGGTTACTGTTCTTGGCGACCGTGCTGTGGGCGGTGGCCTACGATACGATGTATGCGATGGTCGATCGCGCTGATGACATCAAAATCGGCGTGAAATCCACCGCGATACTCTTCGGCGACCTTGATCGGATCATCATCGGCGCAATTCAACTGGGCGTTCTGGTTGTGTTGAGCATGGCGGGGGACCATGCTCACCTTGCGCCCGGCTACTGGCTTGGACTCGCCATCGCCGCTGCGTTGGCCGTCTATCAACAAGCGCTCATCAGGGGCCGCGAACCGGAGAAGTGCTTTAAAGCGTTTCTCAACAACAGTTGGTTCGGCTTGGCCGTGTTTTTTGGCGTTCTGCTCGGCACGTGACAATGCCCGCGCGGCTGTCGACGTTAAACAGCATAGTTTTGTTAATGCTTTGGGTGTGAGTCAGTCGACGTTGTTTGAGTCGGCGTATCACGCGAACGTAGAGAAGTCATGGCTAAACGACGTAAAATGGCGCGGTTGCGCGAATTAAATAGGAAGTGACATTTGACACGTGAAGTCCAAGCCCAAAAGCTCCGCGAACTGGGTGCAGCGGTATTGAATATTGAAGCAAAGGCGGTTGCTGACTTGATTCCGCGGGTCGATGACAGTTTCGTCCGCGCCTGCGAATTCATGTTGCATTGTCAGGGACGCATCGTCGTGCTTGGCATGGGGAAGTCGGGGCACGTGGGCAGCAAAGTGGCGGCTACGCTGGCGAGCACCGGCAGCCCGGCATTTTTCGTCCACCCCGGTGAAGCAAGCCACGGTGACTTGGGAATGATCACGGAAAAGGATGTCGTGCTCGCCTTGTCGAACTCGGGCGAGACCGAAGAGATCATCACAATCCTGCCCATAATTAAGCGCCTCAACGTCCCTTTCATCGCGTTGACGGGCAATCCTTTGTCGCGTATCGCGCAGGCGGCGAGTGTCCATATCGACGTTTCGGTGGCCCAGGAAGCGTGTCCCCTTGGGCTGGCGCCCACGGCCAGTACGACGGCGACGTTAGCCATGGGCGATGCGATGGCCGTGGCGCTGCTCGAGGCGCGCGGATTCACGGTGGAGGATTTTGCCCGCTCTCATCCCGGCGGTCGCCTCGGTCGACGCTTGCTGCTCAAGATCGCCGATGTCATGCACCGCGGGGATGCCATGCCCAAGGTGGGACTGAACGCCATGCTCAAGGACGGTTTGCTCGAGATCAGCAAGAAGGGGTTGGGCATGACCGCCGTCGTCGACGAACACGGCACGCTGGCGGGTATTTTCACCGACGGCGATTTGCGGCGCCGGCTCGACCAGGGGGTGGATATTCATCGCGCCCGAATGGGCGAGTTGATGACGCCGGGGTGCATCACCATTCATGAGGACAAACTGGCCGCGGAGGCGCTGCAGATCATGGAGACGCGTAAGATCAACGGCCTGTTGGTCGTCGGCGAAGGCAACAAATTGGTGGGCGCGCTCAACATGCACGACTTGCTGCGGGCGGGGGTCGTTTGATGTCGGCGCGATTCATTGCGGCGGACGATTTGCCGGCGGATTTGCGGGAACGGGTAAACGCAATACGGCTGGTCATTTTCGATGTGGACGGCGTGCTGACCGATGGCAGCCTGTTTTTCGGGCACGACGGTCGCGAGTACAAAGTGTTCCATTCCCGCGATGGCCACGGGCTGAAGATGCTGCGCAACAGCGGCGTGGAAGTGGCGGTCATCACCGCGCGCAGCTCACAAGCGGTCGCCCATCGCATGGCCAACCTTGGGCTGGTGCATGTGTATCAGGGACAGCAGGAAAAACTGCCGGCTTTTCACCATGTCTTGGCGGCGACCGGGCTGAATGCGTCGCAAGCGGCCTATATGGGCGACGATGTGGTCGACCTGCCGGTGATGCTGCGGGCCGGGCTGGCGATCGCACCGGCCGATGCACATCCGGAGGTGCTGGCGCGGGCGCATTGGTGCACACAATTGCCGGGGGGGCGCGGCGCGGCGCGGGATGTGGCGGAACTCATTATGAAGACCCAAGGAACGTACGAGCGGATTTTGCGTTCGTACTTGCCGGAAGTCCAATAAGCGGATGTTCGCGTGACCCTCCAACGCCGCCGCCGACCACGAGAACTCATTACCATCGCGCTGTTGATTGCGACGGTATCGGTGACATGGTGGTGGCTCGAAAGTGCGCAAAAGGAAAAGCGCGCTCCCGCACCGGCGGCGATTCAACAGCCCGACGCTTTTTTTGATAATTTCACGCTAACGACCATGAGTCAGACGGGTCAACCCAGTCACCGTCTTACGGGTGAGCGAATGAACCACTTTCCCGCTACCAACACGGCGGAGTTGATTGCTCCGCGGCTATTGATCTTTGAAGCGGACGACGCGCCGTGGGATGTGACGGCGCGAACCGCGGTGGTGCAATTGGATAAAGACACGGTGTGGTTGCTCGGGGATGTTCGGGCCGAGCGAAAGCCCCCCGATGGGCCGCCGTTGGTGATCGAAACCAGCGATCTGTTTGTCGAACCGAACCGTAACTACACAGAGACCAGCCAGGTCGTCA
Source organism: Pseudomonadota bacterium (assembly GCA_021821045.1). Taxonomy (GTDB): domain Bacteria; phylum Pseudomonadota; class Gammaproteobacteria; order JAADHS01; family JAADHS01; genus JAKACW01. The sequence goes on along the minus strand of JAKACW010000017.1, from coordinate 58,812 downwards.
CCGTTCGCCACGCGCAGGGGGTGACGACGGGGTTGGGACTGCAGGGCTGGCTGGATGAGAAGCGTTTCACGCTGTTGGCGCAAGTGCGAGGTCAATATGAGCCGCCAGTTAGATAGGGCCATTGGAATGTTGATTGCAGTTATGCTTGCCGCGCCGGTTTCGGCGCTGGATAGCGATCGCGATCAGCCCATTCAAATCGAAGCGGACCGGCTCGATGTCGATGACGCCAAAGGCATCAGCGTTTATCGCGGCAATGTGCGTTACGTTCAGGGCAGTATTGTGATGGTCGCTGACGAGGTGCAGATCTTCACCAACACCAATCGCGAAGTGGAAAAAGTGCTCGCCGATGGTGATCCGGTGACATTCGAGCAGCGAATGGAAAGCAATCAGCAGCTCATCAAGGGTCGCGGACAGCACATGGAATACCGCGCGCTCGATCAATATTTGATGCTCAGCGGCAGCGCCAATGTATCGCAGTGCGGCAACGAGTTTTCCGGTAGTGTCCTCGAATATTTCGTCGGCGAAGAAATGGTACGGGCCACCAAGGACCAGGAAACCGGCGAACGGGTGCAAGTCGTGATCCAACCGCGCGGCGATAGCCCTCGAACCGATCCGTGCGCCGAGCCCCCTAAACAGTGAGCCGGTTCGCCGCAAAAGAGTTGGTCAAGCGATACCGGGCTCGTCGGGTGGTAAACGGTGTGTCGCTGCACGTCGACAGCGGAGAGATCGTTGGTCTGCTTGGCCCCAACGGCGCCGGCAAGACGACGTGCTTTTACATGATGGTGGGTTTGATTCGCGCTGACAGTGGGGCGATTACCCTGGACGGCGAGGACGTCACCGGCTTTCCGATGCATTTGCGGGCGCGCCGCGGCGTGGGTTATTTACCCCAAGAGGCGTCGGTGTTTCGGAAACTCACTGTTGCCGAAAACGTTATGGCGATTCTAGAAACTATTCCCAAGTTGACGGCTGAGGAGCGGAGCGCGCGGCTTGAAGAACTGCTGCAGGAACTCCACATCACCCATATCCGGGAGACGTTAGGGATGAGTCTTTCGGGCGGCGAGCGGCGGCGGGTCGAAATCGCGCGTTCTCTGGCCACCCGACCGAAGTTTTTGCTCTTGGACGAGCCGTTCGCGGGGGTGGATCCGCTGTCGGTGCTCGATATCCAAAACATCGTGCGTCAACTTTGCGAAAGCGGCATCGGCATTTTGATTACGGACCATAACGTACGGGAAACCCTTGGGATTTGCCACCGGGGTTATATCGTGAGCGAGGGCCAGGTCATCGCCGAGGGTCAGCCCGATCAACTATTGGCCGATACCCGGGTGCGGCAAGTCTACTTGGGCGAGCACTTTCGCATGTAGCGGAGGCGGCGGCACTCCAGCCTTTTTGGCCTTGTCCGACATATCAAAGGGCGTGGTGTGATGCGTTTTAAAACTGCCAGAATTCGAGTGTTTATTGTTGTGGCGCTGTAATTGCAAAGGGATTGCGCTAAAATTGTCCGCGTCTCTTAACCACGATTTACAGCCTGCGACATTTGGCGAATCCAAATGCGCTATTGCGTAACAACAACCGGAATCGATGCAAGGCTGTGTGGACTTGTTCGTCGCGAGGATGACTAGGTACTGAGGGCCCGTTTTAGGGTCGCTCGGCGTTCGTGAACCTTGCGGTGTATACAGATGGAGAGGGAAAGTTGGTGAGTAGGAATGAAACCGTGCTGAGTGGGCGAGCATTGCCAGCCCTGCCGTCGGATGGATTTCGGCTCGCCCGCGCTTTGACCGCCTATGCCCCCATCAATGGACCACACCTTCCGTAAAAATTAGACGGGCGGTTAGCTGAATCATGAAACAATCGCTTCAATTGCGGCTTGGTCAAAGTCTGACCATGACGCCCCAATTGCAACAGGCCATCAAACTGTTGCAGTTGTCGACGTTGGACCTCCAAGCCGAAGTCCAGGAACTGCTTGAATCCAATCCGATGCTGGAGTTGGCCGAAGGCGATGAATTTCCCGGCGAAGAATCGGAATGGACGGCCGGCGAGGGCGAGACCGTCGCGGCGGTCGCGACGGAGCCCGTCGCGGAGGAAAAGAAAAACGGCGAAGCCGAAATGCAGATGCCGGAAATCCCCGAAAATTTGCCTGTTGATAGCAGTTGGGACGACATCTACGACTTTTCCACCAGCTCGGCGTCCAGCGGGGACAGCGACAGCGGCAGCTACGAAACCCAATCTGCCGGCGGCGGTGAGACGTTGCAGGAGCATCTGTTGTGGCAAATGCAGATGACGCCCTTTAGCAAGCGCGATCAAACGATTGCCGAATCCATTATCGATGCCATCAGCGACGACGGCTATCTCGCCTCGCCCTTGGAGACGATCGTCGAGGGGTTGCGCGGCGAACTTCCCGATCTCGAATTCGACGAAGTCGAGGTCGTGTTGCGTCGCATTCAAGCATTCGATCCGGTCGGCGTGGGCGCGCGTGACTTGCGCGAGTGCTTGTTGTTGCAGCTGCGCCCATTTACCGAAAGCGAAACCTGCTGCGATGTGCATCGGCGCGCCTGGGAGTTGGTGGAACGCCACCTCGAACTGCTGGGCGATCGCGACTACAATCAACTCATCAGAAGCCTCGGTATCAGCAAGGACGAGTTGCAGGAAATCGTGGCATTCATTCAGACGTTGAATCCGCGTCCAGGAAGCTTAATCAACCCGGCGCCCGCGGAGTACGTCATTCCTGACGTGATCGTGTACAAGGAGCAAGGCGCGTGGCGGGTCGAGTTAAATCCCGAGGCGCTGCCGCGGCTGCGCATCAATCCGGTTTACGCCAATATGATCCGTCGCGCCGACAACAGCACGGATAACACTTTTCTAAAGAACAACCTTCAAGAGGCCCGCTGGTTCATCAAGAGCCTGCAGAGCCGCAACGAAACCTTGCTCAAGGTGGCCACCTGCATCGTGGAACGCCAGCAGGGCTTTCTTGAACACGGCGACGAGGCCATGAAAGCACTCGTTCTGCACGATGTGGCGGAAGCCGTTGGAATGCACGAGTCGACCATTTCCCGGGTGACGACTCAAAAGTACATGCACACGCCCCGCGGAATTTTTGAGCTCAAGTATTTCTTTTCGAGTCATGTCTCGACGGCGGACGGCGGCGCGGCTTCGGCCACTGCCATTCGCGCCTTGATCAAAAAGCTCATCGCGGCTGAGTTGCCCGACAAGCCGCTGAGCGACAGCAAAATCGCCGATGTGCTTTCCGAACAAGGCATTAATGTGGCGCGACGAACCGTCGCCAAGTACCGTGAAGCCATGGCCATCCCGCCGTCAAACGAACGAAAACGTTTGGCGTAGCGGCTGGTCGAATGAATAGAAATTTACAGTAGAGAGGGAGGATTCATGCAAATACAACTCACCGGCCATCATGTTGACCTCACGTCCGCGTTGCGCGACTACGTCAACAACAAGTTCGAGCGTTTGGAGCGTCACAACGAAAAAGTGGCCGAAGCGCACGTCGTGCTGACGGTGGAGAAACTGCGTCAAATGGCCGAGGCGACGATTTTTCTCGCCAAGGCAAAAGTATTTGCCGATGCGGAGTCGGAGGATATGTACGCCGCGATCGACCTATTGGTGGATAAGCTTGATCGCCAATTGAAAAAGCACAAGGAAAAAATCAGCGACCACCGTGGGTAAACATGGAGGAGTCGCCGCCGCACACCCGCGCGCGGCCTGGATGCTATGAAAATTATCGATTTATTAGGTGAATCCCGCATTGCCTGCGGTGCCGACGCGGCAAGCAAAAAGCGGGCGCTCGAACTCTTGGCTCAGCTCATCGCATCGTCGGATGATGAGTTGACTCAAAACGTCGTTTTCGACAGCTTGTTGGCGCGAGAGCGGCTCGGCAGCACGGGGCTGGGTTTCGGCGTCGCCATTCCACACGGGCGTACGGATCAGGTCAAGAAAGCCGTTGGCGCTTTTGTGCAGCTGGCGCAGGGCGTCGATTTTGACGCCGTTGATAGACAACCCGTCGATTTGATGTTCGCTCTGCTGGTGCCGCAGGAGGCCACCGACGATCATCTACAGACCTTGGCCGCACTTGCGGAAATGTTCAAACAGCCCCAGGCGCGGCAGATGCTGCGGGAGGCGAAAACCCCCGAGGCGCTGGCGGAGGTTCTGCGCCGTTGGTCATCCGGTGAAGTGCCGCGCATGGCTTCCTCGGGCAATTGACGAGTCACTAAGGTGTCCTAGAATGACCCAGACGCTGACCGCGCAATCGATATTCGACACACTGCGCGAGCGTCTTGGGTTGGCATGGGCGGCGGGCGAAAGCGGCCGCGACCGGCCTTTCCGTTTTGCCGTCCCATCCGTCGACTCCCCGCTGTCCTCTCCCGTTGGATTTCTGAATCTTATTCGCACGAACCAGTTGCAGGTGCTCGGCGCGACGGAACTCACTTACCTATCCGAACTTAGCATACCGGTGCGGCTTGAGACATTGCGGCGCTTATGCAGTGAAAGCACCGTGGCAGTGGCCGTTGCCGACGATCTTCCTGTCACGGAGGAGCTTCGATTGTCGGCGCAAGCCAGCGGCGTGCCGTTGTTTACCTCGAATGTTTCTGGTGAGAAGGTCGTTGACGTGCTGACGCATTTCTTGGATGAGTTCGGTGGCCGGCGCGAGACACTTCACGGGGTTTTCATGGAAGTCATGGGCATCGGCGTGCTCTTGGCGGGATCGAGCGGAGTCGGTAAGAGCGAACTGGCCCTTGAATTGATTACCCGTGGCCACCGGTTGATCGCCGACGATGCGCCGGAGTTTGGGCGGGCTGTTCCCGATACCATTCGCGGCAACTGTCCCAAGCCGCTGCAGGACTTTCTCGAGGTGAGGGGGTTGGGAATTTTGGATATCCGCGCCATGTTCGGCGACAATGCCATCAAGCACAGCGAAATCCTACGTCTGATCGTGCGGCTAACGCGCATGGTGGAGAGCGACGTGTTGAAGATGGATCGCCTGCAAGGGGACACGCGCTTGGTGAAAGTCCTCGGCGTGGACATTCCGGAAATTACCGTTCCCGTTTTGATGGGCGGGCATTTGGCGGTGGTGGTGGAGGGCGCGGTGCGCAATCATTTGCTGTTGCGCTCCGGCTACAATGCGAGTGAAGAATTTATCGCGCGACAGAAGCGCATCATGGCACAAGGCGGTGTATGAGGCTGGTGATCGTAAGCGGGACGTCGGGCGCGGGCAAGACCATTGCCTTGCAGGTGCTCGAGGACATGGGTTTTTACTGCATCGACAATCTGCCCGTGGCCCTGTTGCCTTCTTTTGTCGTGCAACTCACGGCGGCGTCTGGCCGAGGCTACGGCGACGCCGCTGTCGGGATCGACGCGCGGAATCTGGTGGGCGATTTCGCTGAATTCGGCGCTATCCTAGACAACATCAAAGCGCAGGGTTTTGTCTGCGAGTTGATCTTTCTTGACGCCGACACGCCGTCGCTGCTCAAGCGCTTCAGCGAAACGCGCCGCCGTCATCCTTTGACCAAGAAGGGCACCTCATTGCGGGAGGCCATCGAGGCCGAGCGCAAGTTGCTGCGCCCCATCGCCGAGCGCGCCGATTTGCATGTCGATACCACGCGCACCACGATTCACCAGTTGCGCGATTTAGTGCGAACTCGCGTCGCGACGGTGAGCGAATCGGGTCTGGCGCTGATGTTTCTCTCGTTTGGATTCAAGTATGGGCTGCCATCCGACGCGGACAGTCTGTTCGACGTGCGCTGTCTGCCGAATCCTCACTGGGATCCGGCCATGCGAACCAAGACGGGTCGCGATCCCGAAGTGATCGAGTTTCTGCGAGCCCAGCCGGCGGTTGAAAAAATGTGTCAAGATATCGGCAACTTTGTTGCCCAGTGGTTGCCGTGCTATGAACAGGAGAACCGCAGCTATATGACCGTTGCGATCGGCTGCACGGGCGGGCAGCACCGTTCCGTGTACATGGTCGAGCAGCTTGCTGCGCGTTTTCTACCCATGCGCAACAATGTCGTGGTGCGCCACAGGGAGCTGCCATGAGCGTTGGGGTGCTCATAGTGACTCACGACGGCGTGGGCAAGGCGCTGCTCGAAACCGCGACCGCCATGCTCGGCATGTGTCCGCTGCGGATCGAGATCCTTGCGGTGCACCGGGGAGACGACCCCGAAGCGTTGATCGCGCGCGCGCGGCAGTTGATCCGCAATCTCGATCAAGAGCGCGGCGTGCTGGTCTTGACCGACATGTACGGCTCTACGCCGAGCAATATCGCGGCGGCGTTGATCGATCAGCCGGGGGTGCGGGCAATCGCCGGCATGAATTTGCCGATGTTGATCCGAATCATGAACTACCCGCGCCTGGAGCTCGATCAGATGGTCGAGAAAGCCGTCGAAGGAGGCAGGGAAGGCGTCATGGCCTGCAAGAAATAGCGTGAGCGACACCTTATGAATCAACGCAGTGTCACCATTGTTAACAAGCTCGGTCTGCATGCTCGAGCCGCGGCCAAGTTTGTGACGATGGCGAGCGTATTCAAGAGCGAGATTCAGCTTCGTAAGGCCGATCGCGTGGTCAACGGCAAAAGCATCATGGGGGTCATGATGCTCGCGGCGGGCAAGGGCAGTGAACTGGAGATCATCGCTAGCGGCGAGGACGAGGACGAGGCGTTGACTATGCTGGGCGAACTGGTAGCAAAGCGTTTTGGCGAGGATGAGTGAACATGCCACGCGTGGGTCCGACCATCGTGAGTGACAGCGCATGACGGCCGCCCTGCATGGCTTGGGCGTTTCGCGCGGCTTGGCAATCGGTCGCGCCTACGTTCTGGCGCGCGATGAGTTGGCGGTCACGGAGTATAAAGTTAACGCGGCCGGCGTTGAGACCGAGATCGATCGCTTCAAAGTGTCGCTTGAAGCCGCCCGCGACCACCTGCGGCAAATTCAGTATCAGATCCCGACCAATACCCCGGCGGACATCCGCGCCTTCATCGACACCCACTTGCTGATGCTCGATGATCCGGCATTGGCGCAAGTGCCCATCGACATCATTCGCATTCGCCGCTGCAACGCCGAGTGGGCCGTGAAGCTGCAGCGCGATGCGTTGGTCAACGTATTCGAGCAGATCGAGGATCCTTATCTGCGCGGTCGCAGCGACGACGTCAGTTACGTCGTCAACCAGATTCTGCGTATGCTGATGCGGGAGCGGGGCGACGCTCCCGACCTGTCGACCGACGGCCTCAAAGGCGCGATCGTGGTGGCGGACGACCTCTCGCCGGCGGACACGGTCATGCTCCAGCACCAAGGTGTGTCCGGTTTCGTGACGGAATTCGGCGGCACAACGTCCCACACCGCCATCCTGGCCAAAAGCCTGGGTATTCCGGCCGTGGTGGGTATTCACGGCGCCCGGCGTCTCATCGCGAAAGACGAGATGCTGGTGGTCGACGGCCGCTATGGCGTCGTGCTGGCGGCTCCCGATGAAACGATCATCAAGTTCTATCAGCAGCGGCGGCATTCGGAGGCCGCGCACGCGCAGAGTCTGGACACGCTGCGCGGTCAACCGTCGATTTCCCGCGACAAAAAGAAGGTCGAGCTGTTCGCCAACGCGGAATTGGCCGAGGAGATTCTGTCCATCCGACGGGTCGGCGCGGAGGGGATCGGCTTATACCGCACGGAGCTGCTGTTCTTGAACCGCGAGAAACCGCCGAGCGAGGAGGAGCAGTTTGTTGCTTACCGCGAAGTTGTCGAGGCGCTGAATGGCTTACCGGTGACGATTCGTACTTTGGACGTCGGCGCGGATAAGTCGACGCCATGGAATCCCGCGGGAACGCTGAACCCAGCTCTCGGTCTGCGCGGCATTCGATGGTGCTTGCGCGAGCCCGACGTGTTCCGCGCGCAGTTGCGGGCCATTTTGCGCGCTTCTCATTACGGGCAGGTGCGGATGATGCTGCCCATGGTGTGCGCCGTGAGCGAGGTCAAGCAGACGCGACTGTTGATCGACGAGGCGCGCGCCGAATTGGAAAGGGAAGGCCATCCGTTGAGCCCCCACGTTCCTCTGGGCGGCATGATCGAGGTCCCTGCGGCCGCGCTCATTGCTGAGCAATTGGCGGCCCATCTTGATTTCTTGTCGATTGGAACGAACGATCTGATTCAGTACACGGTCGCCGCCGATCGCATGGACGACGCGGTCAATTATCTCTACGATCCGCTGCATCCGGCGGTGTTGCGTCTCATCTCCATGGCGATTCACGCCGGACAACGCGCCGGCATACCGGTGGCCATGTGCGGCGAAATGGCCGGTGACAGCCGCTTTACCCGCCTGCTTCTGGGCATGGGGCTGCGCGAATTCAGCATGCATCCGGCGTTGCTGCTGGAGATCAAGCGGCTGATCACAATCAGCGACATCGACGATTTGATCAGCCGCGTAAAACCCGTTTTGACTTTTGCGAATACCTCCGCTGTGCTCAAATTGGTCGAGGATTTGAATCGCGAAAATTAGTTGGATGGGTGTTTGTTGAGCACCAAATTCCCGATCGCATCCAATGCGCCGTGCCAGCCTGAATTGATGTACGTGGTCGACACCGCGTCGACGACGATGGCCGGTCCATCGACGCCCGCTTGATCCACGTCGGCGCGGCGATAAATCGGGACCGGCTGGGCGATGCCGTGCACCTGCGCATAATCGGGCCGAGTGACGCCGGATTGCGCGACTTCTTGTTGCCCCAGCTCGATCTTCGGTTGCGGACCCATCGCCGCCACGCGCAGCGTCACCAGCTCGACCGGCAGCGCCAGGCGATGACCAAAACGCAGTTCGTGCGCGAGGTGAAAGGCGGCGTCCATGTCGGTGCCCGGTCGCCAGTCCAAAGTCAGCGAGTGGCTTTGACCTTGGTAGCGCAGATCGACCCGTCGCGCGATCCGAATGGCGTTCTCCTCGAGGCCCTCGGCCATCAGCGCGGCGCGGCCTTCGGTCGCAAGTTCAGCAAATCCGCCATCGAGCGCGGCCTCACTGACCGTCTCTAACAGGCTGGAGTGAGTGCGCGATAAATGGCGCACCCGCGGCGCCGCGAGCATGCCGAAAGCGGAGAACACCCCCGCATGAGCGGGGACCAGGGCGCGGGTCATGTTCAGCCCGTCGGCCAAATCGCAAACGTGCAGTCCGCCGGCGCCGCCGAAACACAGCAGGGTGAATTGCTGGGGGTCGAAACCGCGCTGCACTGAAATCAGCCGCAGTGCTTGACGCATGTGCTCGTTGGCGATGTCGAGAATGCCCTGGGCCGCTTCTTCAATGGTTACGTTGAGGTCTCGCGCGCAGGACGCAACGGCGTTTCGCGCCGACGCATTATCCAACGCCAGATTTCCGGCCAAGGTTGCGGTCGCGGGCAAGCGGCCAAGCACCACGTTGGCGTCGGTGACGGTGGGCAGCGTTCCGCCGCGGCCGTAGCATGCAGGTCCGGGGTCGGCGCCGGCGGACTCCGGGCCGACATGGAGCAAACCGCCCGCGTCGACATAGGCTAGCGAACCGCCGCCGGCGCCGATTGTGTGAATGTCCACCATGGCGATGCCGACGGGGTAGGGGCCGATGCGTCCCTCGGTGGTCAGACGCAATTCGACGTCGTACAGCGAGACGTCGGTCGACGTTCCGCCCATGTCAAAGGTCATCAGCTTGCGTTGCCCGATCATGTCGCCGATGTAACGCGCCGCGGCAATTCCGCCGGCCGGCCCCGACAGCAGCATGTGGACGGCGTATTCCGCGGCGTGCTCCGCGCTCATGGTTCCGCCGTTACTTTGCATGATGCACAGCGGGCGCCCGGCAAGCGACGACTGCAGGCGCATGAGATAACGCTGGGCGACCGGTCCGATCCATGCATTGAGCCAGGTGGTGATGCCGCGCTCGTACTCCTTGTACTCAGGGAGTACGGCGGACGACCGGGAAACGAAAATGTCCGGCGGAATGACGGCGGCAATAGCTTTTTCGAAGCGATCGTCCAAATGGGAGAACAATAGATTGATGGCGACCGCTTCGACGCCGCTGGCGACGATTTGCTCACGCAGCCGTGCCAGTTCAGCGGTAGTCAGGGGTTCGATTGCGCACCCGTCGGCGCCGACCCGCCCCCCGGTTTCAAAGCATAGCTGTGCCGGCACGGGCGGCTGGCGCGGTTCGGGCTGTAGTGAGTAGAGTTGATCGCGCGCTTGGCGGCCGATGGTCAACACGTCGCCGAAACCGTAGTTTGTGACGTAGGCGGTTTTGACGCCCTTGTTTTCCAGTGCCGCGTTGGTGGCGACCGTCGAACCATGTACCACGGTGAGTTCGTTCAGCGGCACGCCCAGTTCAGTGATTCCGGCAAGAATCGCTTCTTCCGGCGCGTGCGGCGTCGACAAACGTTTGTGTACTCGCAGTGTTGCCCCGTCGTACAACACAAAATCCGTAAATGTGCCGCCAGTATCGACGCCGAGTAAATAGTGAGCCATGGGTCGTGTTTGGTTGTTGATGCATCCGGTCATTGCCGGCGATGTCTACTATAATAACGTCCTATGAGCGCAAGCGCATTGATAAGCGTCGACAAGGTGCGGCGACAGTACGGCCGCCTCACCGCCGTGCACGAGTTGAGTTTCACGTTGCAGCGTGGACAGGTGTTGGGTTTGCTGGGGCCCAACGGTGCGGGCAAGTCCACAACTCTGCAGATGGTTTGCGGCGTTCTCGCGCCGACCAGCGGCGAAATTGCGATCGATGGCGTTTCGCTGGCGAAACATCCTTTGCGCGCCAAGCAGAGGTTGGGGTATTTGGCGGACACGCCGCCTGTCTACCCCGAAATGCGCGTCGTCGAGTACTTGACCCATTGCGCGCGGTTGCGCCGCGTTGCCGGGCGCGACGTGGCAAAACGAGTGGCCGATGTCATCGAGCGCTGCGGTCTGGGCGACGTGCGGCGACGGCTCATTGGCCAACTGTCAAAAGGCATGCTGCAGCGGGTGGGCATCGCGCAGGCCATCGTGCACCAGCCGCAAGTCGTGGTGCTGGACGAGCCGACCATTGGGCTCGATCCCCTGCAAATATTGGAGATCCGCCGTCTGATCCGCCGACTGGGCGACGATTACGGTGTCTTGATCTCGACCCACATCCTGCCCGAGGTGCAGGCGGTGTGCGATCGGGTGTTGATCATCAACCGCGGCCAACTCGTCTATGACGGTCCGCCTGTTGCCGAGTCGGCGGCTCAATCCGCTCGGATTGTCGACGCGCGCTTCAGCCAAGCGGTGAGCGCCGAGCACTTTACCGAGCTGCAAGGGCTCACCGCAGCGAAAGCGCGCAGTCCTCAGCACTGGGAGCTGCAATTCGTCGACGATGCCGCGGCGCAGCGGGCGCTGGCGACGGCGGTGAGCGAAGGGCTGGCGGTACGCTCCTGGCAGCCCATGGAGCCTTCGCTGGAGCACTTGTTCATGGAAATCGTTACTCGAGATGAGATTGCCGCTGCAGCAGAAGCGGAGGTGCGGGCATGATATTGATCATCGCGCGGCGCGAGTTCGGTGGCTTCGCACTAACGCCGTTCGGCCCGGTTCTTCTGGCCTTTTGCCAACTGCTATTAGCGTATCTTTTTCTGAGCTATGTGGACAGCTTTCTCGTTCGACAGGCGGAATTGGCGGCGCTGCCCAATTCTCCGGGTGCGACGCAGTGGGTCGTTACCCAATGGCTGGCCATTGCATCGATCGTTATGCTGGCCGCTCTGCCGCTGATCACGATGAAATCCTTCAGTGACGAGTGGCGCGGCGGTACGATGTCGCTGCTGTTGTCCGCACCCGCCAGCAGCCTTCAGATCGTTCTTGGAAAATTCATCGGCATCCTGGCGGTTATCGGATTGATCGTTGCCACGGCCGCGCTTATGCCGATTTCGCTTCACCTTGGCACGACGGCCGACTTTGGACTGATTGCGGCGGCCATGCTCGGTTTGTTCTTGCTATTGATGGCGTTTGCCGCCATCGGCTTGTACATGTCGTCGCTGACGCGTCAGCCCTCCACTGCCGCCTTCAGCACGTTTGGTATTTTGCTCTTGTTGTGGTTGTTGGAGTGGACCGTTACAGACGACATCACCGGATCTCGCGCCGTGTTTGCCTATGTTTCGTTGTTTCGTCATTTTCAGCCTTTTATCCAGGGCCAGATCGTCGTGGCGGACGTGATGTACTTCGTGCTTGTTTGCGCGCTGTTTCTCGGTCTGACCGTGCGCCGATTGGAAGCACAAAGACGATTCGACTAGGGACCACGCGGATGAGCGCAGCGCAATCGCCTGATGGACAATCGCATGTTTAGTAGATTGCGTGCACGGATCGTCACCGTATTGTGGATCGGCATCATCGTCGGCTTGGCGTGGTTGAGTTATCCCTACCGCGACGGTTGGGACTGGACCGCCAGCGGCCGGCACTCGCTGACGCCGGCGAGCATCGACTTGCTCAAGCGGTTTGACGGCGAGATCTTAGTCACGCTTTTCGTCGGCGAGCAGCCGGACTTGCGTTATCAGGTCGAGCGCTTCATCGCCCGTTATCAGCGCTACTATCCGCAGTTGCGGCTGCGCTTCATCGATCCGGCCCAGCAGCCGCAGGAAGCGGAAGCGTATGGCGTCAGCGCGTCCGGCGAGATCATCGCCGAGTACGCCGGTCGTCGCCAGCGGTTGACCGGTCTGAGTGAGGAGAAGTTGACGGCGGGGTTGTTTAAGCTGCAGCGCGCATCGGATCGCTGGATTTTGTTTCTGTCCGGCCACGCCGAGCGATCGCCATCGGGCAAGGCCAATCATGATGCGGGTACTTGGGGCGAGATGTTGAAGGCCCGTGGCTGGCCGGTGCAAATGCTGAACCTGAGCCGCGTGCCGATGATTCCTCACAACACCGCGGCGCTGGTGATTGCCAGCCCGCAAGTGGATTACCTGCCGGGCGAAGTCGAGGCGGTTATGACCTATGTCGCCAACGGTGGCAATCTGCTTTGGCTGCGCGAGCCGGGCAGTGAGGCCGGGCTTGATCGCCTGGCGCAGGAATTGGGACTGGCGCCGCCGGTCGGGACGGTGCTTGATCCAACGGCACAGCGCGTCGGCGTAACCAATCCCGCTTTTGCATTGGCGGCCGACTACGGTGATCACCCCAGTCTGGCTGGGTTCAAATTGCTGACCGTGTTTCCGTATGCCACATCCGCGGACGCCCGACCTAATTCCCCGTGGCAGGCTAGCAAACTTGTCGTCAGCGCCGCCGAGACTTGGGTCGAGTCGTCGGCGCTGGACGGCGAAGCGCGCTTCGATGACGGTGTGGATGCTCCCGGCCCGGTGGTTATCGCGTCCGCGTTGACGCGGCCCAAGCCGTTGCAGGAAGGCGGTGCAGAGGGTGTGCTGCAACGGATTGTGGTGGTGGGCGATGGAGATTTTCTCTCCAACACGTTTATCGGCAACGGCGGCAACAAGGAGTTGGCCACGCGCTGGTTGGATTGGGTTGCGGCCGATGATGCGTTGCTGGCGGTGTCATCCGATGCGGTGCGGGATTCGCGCCTTGAGCTGACGCCGACCCATCTTGGGTTGATCGGGTTCGGCTTCCTGGTGGCTATCCCGCTGTGTTGGGCGCTGTGGGCTGGATGGGTATGGTGGTCGCGGCGCCGTACTTAGTGCAGTTCATGAAAGTGTTGCGGTAGCTGCGATGCCCGAACTTCCCGAAGTGGAAACCACGCGTCGCGGCATATCCGCGACGGTGACAGACAATCGCATCCGGCGCGTGGACGTGTGGCAACCCCGATTGCGCTATCCGGTTCCGGCGGACTTGGCGCAAACTCTGCGCGGCCAAACGGTAACGGCAATCGAGCGGCGGGGGAAATATTTGCTGCTTCGGCTGCAGCGCGGGACATTGCTGGTGCACCTTGGCATGTCGGGCAGTTTGCGGGTCGTCACGGCGGATGTTCCGCGCCGCACCCATGACCATATCCAAATCGAATTCGCCGACGGGCGATGTCTGCGTTATCACGATCCGCGTCGCTTCGGCATCGTGACTTGGTGGGACGGTCACGGCCTCGATCACCCGCTGCTTGAGTCTTTGGGCGTCGAGCCGTTGAGCGAGGACTTCAATGGCGAATACTTGGCGTCGCGGGCGCGGGGACGCCGCTGCGCCGTGAAACTGCTGATCATGGATGCTCAAGTGGTGGTGGGCGTAGGAAATATATACGCCAATGAGGCGTTGTTCATGGCCGGCATTTCGCCCCGCCGCGCGGCGGGGCGTGTCTCGAGGTCTCGCTACGACGCGCTGGCAGCCTCTATCAAGACCGTGCTCGAGAACGCCATCACGGTCGGCGGCACGACCTTGCGCGACTTCGTCGGCGGGGACGGCCAGCCCGGCTATTTCAAGCAGAGCCTGTTGGTGTACGACCGTGCCGGCGAGCCGTGCAGGCGCTGCTCAACGCCTATTCGCCTGATCCGTTTGGGGCAGCGCTCGACGTATTACTGTCCCCGCTGCCAGCACTAGCATCTTGCGGTGCCGGACTCTCCTTGCGTACCCGAATGAGGACTACGCGATCGTCCACCGAAACGGTTTCGAACAACGCGGTGGCATCGGAAATTGCGTCGGTGAGCGCCTTGTTGTCAGGCTCATAGGGATTGAAAATCAAATAGTCGAGCGCCGCCGCATCGGAGACCAGTTGCTCGCCGCGATCAGCCGGCGGCAGAGGGAACGAGGGTTGGTGCGTCGCCAGCATGGTGCGTCCGGGCCACTGGCTCCCGATATGCACCGCCTCCTCGGCGTCGATCATTTCGCTGGCCAGCAGGTGTATCGCTCGATCCTGTGGCGAGTGTCCGTCACGGGCGTAGACGGCGCGATAGTTCTTGTCGCCGATCATGGATGTCGTCGTGAGAATGAAAATAATGCCAAAGGCGAACCCGCGCTGGCTGACGAAGCTTGCGCCGCTGCCGCTGGTTGCCTTTAATAGTTTCGAAAAGCCGAAAAGCAAGATCACCAACAGTGCGCACATGGCCCAGGCCGCATCGGCCGTGATAATGCCGGCGACCAGTGCTGTGATTAAAATCCGCCCCCAAAGTGTCGAGCTCAGATCGCGCCAGCAAAAAACAAGCGTTGCCGCGAGGGCCAGGACAGGCAACGCACCCCACCACGCCGATAGCGGTGTCGGTGCGTCCGGTACGTCAGCGACCAGCAGCATGCCCAAAGAGCGCAGCGGATTGTGCAGCCACTCCAGCTGCGGCCAGCCGAATCGCAACACAAGGATGAGGAGCGATGCAATGCCGAGGCCGATGAAGAATTGGCGCTGTTGACGGCGGTCTACGGGATTGCGCCACCATTCCCAGGCCAGTCCGAGCGGATAACCCAGGCCGAGGGGGTGGATACTGACCGCGGTTAGTGCAATGAAGATTTGCAGGAAATACCATCCCGCCAATTGCCTGTTGGCGGCGCGGTAGCGTTTATCGGCCCACACGCCGACGGCGAACAGCAGCAGGAGATAAGGTGCCGGGCCGAGCGCGTTAATTTGCTGCAGTGACACCGGATTGATAAGGAGCAGTCCGCATGCGATGAGGGCGGCTTCCGAAGACAGCTTCTCCTTCGCCCAGAAGTAGATCATGGTTACGGCGAGAAAGAACAATATGGCGGTGAAGACTTTGACCGCTACCATGCTTCCCGGCCAGTACGCGCCCATTGGAAGGAAGAGCAGGCTGCGAAAGTCCGGTGTTCCGAGCACCAGAATTGGATTGGCGATTTGTTCGGCGACGGTCCAGTTGATCAGCAAGGAGCGCGCCGCGGCCTCGTCGATGCCGTAGGGTGTGAACCGCAGCAGTTCGAGCGTAACGCACACACCAATCCACACCGCCAACGCGATCAGCCACTGATAGCGGGCAAATCGTTCCATCACCAAAGGGACCTCCCGAAACTCATTGTTCTCGTTTGTCTGCCGGTTTTTCGAATCTGTCGCGCGCCTTCGAGGTGGGGCGCGGCAGCGGGGTGCATATTGTACCGGGAATCGCGGAGGAGTCGCCAAAAACTGCGCCCCGTTGGCATGTTCTCGGTGAGGCGATCGATGTACCAGGCGCGATGGGACACGGATTTTTGTTGAAGGCGCGCAATTCCCCCTGTACGAGGCGCGAATGTGTGTTTACAATGTCGCCTCAATGCGGTTTCTAACGCGTGGAACCGTCAAGAATTGTTGAGTAAAATTAGCAAGTTTAAATAGAAAACATTGGGGGCGGGTTGCATTGCTGCATTTGCTCATGCTATACATGCCCTACCCCAGATATAAGACCTAAAACAACGGAGGTGCTTTATGTTAGAAACGAGTGAAGTTCTCACGCTTTACGCTCTGTGGTTTCCGTTTGCATTTGGTTTGGCGATCGTATTATTCAAAATGAATTCGTAATAAGAGAGGGAGCGCATTTGCCGAATTGACGGCGGTGCGAAATGTCTCAGGGCGTTCTACGCCCGCATTACGTATGCTTCGGGTCGTTTTGTTTGGGTATGCCTTGCGCGTACGCGTAGGGTTGGTATTGGGAAGGGTTCAAGTTAGTAGGTCTGCCCCGCTGGGTGGCGCTGATCGGTAACTTTTTTGGGAGGGTGTCTGGAGATGCAAAGGTCAATTTTCAAATTACTGACCACGTCGTTGGGGGCGGCTGCAATGGTCGGGGCTTCGGCGGTTTCGATGGCTGCCGGTATAAGCGTCAACGTTGCAAATGGTCAAAAGATTTTTAACGAAGGTAAGGGCGACGTCCCTGCGTGTACCTCATGCCACGGTGCAGAGGGTATGGGTGACGATGCGATGGGCACGCCGCGACTTGCTGGTCAGGTTTATCAGTTCCTCGTTAAGCAACTCGAGGATTTTGCCACCGACAAACGCCAAGACACTACGATGTTCGTGATGAACGCCAACGCCAAGGGGCTGACCCCGCAAGATCGAATGGACGTGGCGGCCTATGCGAATTCGCTGGCAGTCAGTGGTTCGAAGCTGTCAAACCTGAAGGAGCTGTCCGATAGCGGAACTCAAGTTGGTCAGACGCACCTCGGCAAGGCAATCGTGAACTATGGTCTGTTGGATAAAGGTGTTCCGGCGTGCGCTTCTTGCCACGGTTACAATGGCCGCGGTACGGATCCGGTCTATCCGAACATCAACCAGCAAAAATTCACCTACCTGGTAAACCAGCTTAAGAAGTGGCGTGACGGTAGCCGTGCAAACGACCCCATGGGTCAGATGCAAGCGGTAGCGCGCAAGCTGTCCGATGATGACATTTTAAATGCGGCAGCGTACCTGTCCGGTGCATCGCCTCTGACCATGGGTAATCCCCGGGCGCCAGCCGAACACAAACCTTTCGATCATTGATCGGGAAGTTTACGTTCGCCGTCGTGATCCGACGGTGGGAATTTGGATAGTCTCAAGGAAGGGCGGCGAATACCGCCCTTCTTTGTTTTGGCGGAAAACTTTTTCAAAATAAGCAGAACAATGGATGTGTGTCGCGGTCCAATCCCGCGGGGTGGGGCGCGCGAGATGCGCTACCAGAAAATAATCCAAGCTAGTAGTCTCAAATCATATGGCAGCAAAGCAACCCCTAAAGCAGGGTGAAAAGATCCTCTTCGGAATCGTTGGTATTTTCGTAGTCCTGGCAACAATTGGTTTCGTTGCGATGGAAACGGTGCGAATGACTTCCGACGAGCCAATGTTCGCGTCTAAGACGAATTACAGTCTCTCGGAAGAGGGACATCGCGGATCTAGGATTTTTCGAGAGTCCCAGTGCACGGCGTGCCATCGCGCCATGCGCAACGGCACGAATATGGGTCTGTCGCTAGACGGCGTGGGAAGCAAGCGTACCCGTGACTGGTTGGAACGCTTTCTGCGCAAACCAGAGCAAACCTACGAAACCGTGACGATCGATCACGGAGATGCTCCGAAGGAAGCGGCGTACGTCATGAATATGGCTTCCGCGGACCTGAGCGCAATCGCTGCGTTTCTGTCCGAACTTACGGCCGAACAGGGTTCGCCGTCCTCGCCAATGCCGCCGGAAGGGCGATCCGAATTTATTGATAGCATGGTCAAGACCTGGGCGCCCGATTGGTGGAAGGAAAAATATACGGACATAAGAGAAAAGGCGACCCCCGCAGAAGAAGGAGAGCTCCGTGAATGAGCCGTGGGTAACAGATCGAGTCTACGTCAAATACACGCTTTGGTTCGTTTACGCGTGCATCATCTACAGCATCATCGGATTCACGTGGGGCGCGCTGATGGGTGGAATCGCGGAGTTTCGACATTTCGTCGATCACCGTATGCACGGTAATTTGATCGTTCGGGCCCACACTCACATCAACTTGTTAGGCTGGGTGGAGATGGCTATCTTCGCCGCGGTTTATTACATAATCCCGCGTTTGGTGCGCCGGCCGATCTTTAGCATTAAGCTCGTCAAGGCCCATTTCTGGATTCACAACGTCGGCTTGATTGGGATGGTCGTACTGTTTACCAAAGCGGGCGTTGACGGCGGGGTCGCGAGTGCACACATGACACCCGACCAGGTGGAGATGATTGTCCGGCCGACGCTGGCGATGATGGGCATGTTCGGCACGTTGGTGCTCTTGGCAAACTTCATTTGGGCCTATAATTTGTTTCGAACCTGCGCGGGGTGGAACAAAAATGGTTAAGCCGTCTTGGTTTTCGGGGGTCTTGTTGGCAGCTGGGGTGTTGCTGGCCGGAGGCTGTTATGAGGACGGGAGCACCCTGAAGGTGGGGCAGACAGCCCCGGCCGTGAAAACAAAAACGCTGCAAGATGTCGGGGGCGATTTTAGCAGGATAACGAGTTATCGTTACCCAGACGAACGGATGTACCAGGTATCCCTGGATGAGGCGCTCAAGTCAGGAAAGCCAATACTTGTTGAGTTTGCGACGCCGGGTCACTGCACGGTATGTGACAAGCAACTCCAAATTCTCAAGGCGCTGGTCACCGAGTACCAGGATCGGGTGATCTTTCTGCACATGGATCAGTATCAGAACCCTGAAGCATTCAAAGCATTCAAGGTCATGGGAGATCCTTGGACATATCTGATCGACCCGAACAATGTGGTGCGATTCAAGCAGCCGGGTCGAATGCTGTATGGCGAATTCGATGCCGCGATACAATCTGTATTGAAGTCGAATCAGAAAGGCTAGCTAAACCATGGCTGATCAGAGTCATTTCACATTGCAGCCTGATCGTCGCGGCGTCCTGTGGGATGTCGCGCTATATGTTCCAACGGTGTTTTTCCTTGGGCTGATTGCGCTCAAGTTCTGGTACAGTCCCGACAAGCAGACTTGGTCTTACCTCCTGGTGTTCTTGGCCACTTTTTTTGCCATTGCTGGAGCGAACCGAATTTTCGGGAGTCGGCTCATGATGCTGCCAAATTCTCCTCTGTCCCTTGACGTGAGCAAGCAGGGGGTAAAGCTGCAGTTGCGTAATGGGCAGACCGTGGATTTGGTAAAAGAATTGCGCTTTTTTTCCGACTATGCCGGCAAGTCATTTGGATTATCCGGAATGGATCTCTCCGGAAAACGGCGGCAGTACGTCTTTCACAAGTCGCAGTTCGGTCAGGAAACGACATTCCGCGACGCAAAATCGTTGCTCAGCGTCTTTCGCTAACTCGCGAGGCGCATTGCGATCGCGGACCATGGTGCCTTGTCTGAGGGGTTGCTGAGTTCCACCGGTTGCCCGCGACGTCGCTAACCACCCCCACGACGTCGTTTAATTACATCCCAAGCCATGAAGCCAATCACCGCTGCGCCGATTGTGCACGCCACCGCGATGAGCGATTTCTCCACCATTGGGTCCACCAGCCCACCGACAAACATGTGGACCGAATAGCCAAGAATAAAAAGAGATCCAAGGCCGGCAATCCCAAAAATAATTAGCTCTTTCATTTCGCTGTTCTTACCTATCTGTTTTCGTTTGCAATTGTTTTCAACGTACGATTTCGGTACAGCGTATCGGTGCGCTCCGAGACAAATTCAACGCGTTTCAAAGCGCTTCTGAGTGAGAACTTTACCTGTGCAATCAGGTATTAATTTTCTCCATCAGTTTACTTGAAACTACTTGACTATGCCCTATCCCTATGCAACCATCTTTTTCCAGAAATTTACCCGCGTGACGAAATTGGATTAACAACGAGCACGCCGCTCGGGTGAAACTAAGTTGTTTATTCTTTGGGTGCTTTCTCAAATCGCTGTGGAGGGGAGTCATGGTCAATAACTTAACGCCATCCAAGACGTTTCTTGTCAGTCTCATCGCCGGTGTCACCACCGGAATGGGCAACGGAAGCGTGTTTGGAGCGGCTCTGATGTGTGCTTTGGGGCGTGGTCGATTCGAGAACTGGGGTGGATGGGGAATAGACTCCTACGACCCAACTACGTTCAATGGTTTCGTCGATTGGTGCATGATCGTTTTCGGCGTCGCATTCATGGCCATCATGATGATTGCTGCAAATCGTCACGGTGAGCTCGAAGCGGCTGCTGCACGGACCGGTTCTGCACACTAAAAAATCGTGATTCTGTTTTAGATTTTCAGTTCAAGGGGAGGATCTTCGAATGGCTATGTTCGCTAGCATCTGCGGGATTTTGTTGGCTTTTTCTAGTATGTGGTTCGCGTGGTATCTCATGATGCCCGGTGACCATAGCTAGCAAGGGCGCAAGTCTATGATGTTCGGTTTAGAGTGGAGATAGGGGGAGGAAGTTCACATGTTGAAGTATTTGTTCGCGAAGAACGAAGACATACCGCCAGGCACAACGGCGATTTTCTTCGGTTTTTCTTCCATCATTTGGTTCGTAATCGGAACCGGGATTGGTTCGTTTAACGCAGCTAAACTGGCGTTTCCGGACTTCGTTACCGGCTACGAGTATTTTGCATTCGGCAAAATGCGGCAGGTTCACGTACTGGCCGTAATTCTCGGATGGATCTCGATGGCGTTCGCCATGGCCATGACTTACATCACCCCCGCACTCGGCAACACCCGATTGTGGTCCGAGAAACTTGGGGTGTGGAACGTTCTGATCTGGAACGTAGGTCTGTCCCTTGCGCTCACGCTGCTGTGGATGGGTATCAGCTCTGGTCGTGAGTACTCGGACATCATCTGGCCGATCGACTTGGCGATCATCTTCGGTGTTCTGTTCCCGCTCGGCGCCAACGTGTGGATGACCATCGTTACTCGCCGTACCCAGGGGATCTACACCACGAACTGGTTCTTCGGTACCGGTATCTTCATGGTGATCATCGTGTTCCTGGTTGGTAACTCGCCCGAGTTCTTCAACTTGACCGGCCTTAGCGAAGCGTACATGACATGGTGGTTTGCGCATAACGTGTTGGGTCTGTGGATCACGCCCGTTGCCGCTGCTATTGCGTATTACACGGTTCCGAAGGTTACCGGTAATCCCCTCTACTCCCACCGTATCGGTCACTTGCACTTCTGGTCGGTTGTAATTTTCTACTCGACCCCAGCTGCTCACCACCTGATGTCCGCTCCGCTGCCGGAATGGCTCAAGTCGTTCGCATCTGTCGAAGGCGTGTTGATTCTGGTACCGGCGATTGCGTTCGTGTCCAACCTGCTGCTCACCATGACCGGCAAGTGGCACATGTTCGTTGAGAACGTCGAGATCAAGTTCACCATCACTGGTGTTCTGTTGGCGATTCCGCTCAACATGCAGGGTGGCTTCCAACAGACTCGCGCCATCAACTGGTACATTCATGGAACGGGCTGGATCGTGGCACACGCTCACTTGGCGTTGCTGGGTTTCTCGACCTTCCTGGAAGGCGCGGCGGTCTACTACGGCATCCAAACGCTGTTGCGTCGTAAGCTGTACTCGCTGACGCTTGCTAACTTCCACTTCTGGTTCCTCCTGATCGGGTTCTGCACCTACTGGATCTCCATGACCATCGCTGGTCTGATTCAAGGCGCGGGCAAGATCTACGAAGTACCTTACATCGACGTCGTCATCGCCGAGCATCCTTACATGATCGCACGATGGGTTGGCGGCACCATGGTATTCACCGGCAACGTTGTGTGGCTCTACAACATGTGGATGACCGCGCGCGTAGGCACGGAAATCCCAGTGGGTCGTTTGCCGCACGAATTGGCGTACGAGCGATAAGAACTTACTAGGGAGGAATTTAACGTGGCATTTAGAGAGTATAAAATTGGGGCACGAATGTTTGGTGCCGCTTTGGGTGGCTCCATGATGATCACCCTGTACTTCCCGACGTCTGACATCGTACTCGTCGGATCTACGGAGTGGGGTCTTCAAAAGGCGCTTTCCTACGGTCGAATCGGCGGATTCTCATACGAGGATCCGCTCATGAGAGGCGAAGGCAAACCTGTCACCGTGACATTGGACAAGGATCCGGCAACCAATCAGCCAATCGATCCGATCCACGCGTATGTTTATCCGCCTGGGGTTCCGTTCCCCAGCGCGATCAACCATCCGCGCACGGCAGGCAAAGTGGTAGCCGAGTTGAGCACGACCAAAGGTCGCATCAACGAAGCTGATCACCAGAAAGGCGCTGTGTTCGTAGTTGCCCACGCGGAAGCTGGTGGAGAAGTGACGGCTTACATCGAAAACGCGAGCGTCACTCGAAACTGGAATCCACAGCAGGTGCTCGACGCTGCAGGGGATGAAAACTCAGCCTACGTGGGATCGGGCAAAATCATGTTCGTCCGCGAAGGGTGCTGGTGGTGCCATACCTTGCTGCCTGAGCAAACTCAGGACTGGCAGGTGTTCGGCGTTCCGCCACGTCTCGGTGACTTCAACAGTGAATCACCGACCGCGTTTGGTTCGGACCGAAAGGCGCCCGACTTGCTGCACGTCGGATCACGCAACTCTTCCAAAGAGTGGATGATGATGCACTTCTTCAATCCACGTTTGGTTCAGCCTCACTCCATTATGCCCCGCTTCGACTACCTGTGGGGTAAGAACGACGCAAACGGCAAGCCGATCGATTTCGATCAATGGCGTGCGGAGTACACCAAGTACGCCGCAGGCGAGCGCGTTTATCCACCGGAAGTACCGGACTATGCGCCTAAGAGCGACATTCGGTATCTGATGGACTTCGTTCTGAGTCTCAAATAGGGGAGGGGATTAACATGGGTTGGAGATTTGATGCACCGCTTGTGTCATTAACCGATGACGCACAAAACAAAGCGGCCAAAGAGTTGTGGGCAAGAGAGAGTCTGGGCGGTATTAAGGAAGACAACAATCGCCTTCCGCGCCCGGTAATTTGGCTCTTGGCACTGACGATCCTAACGGCGTTTCTCATTACCGCGCCTTTGTGGGGTCAACGACCGCAAGCGGCCATTTATCAAGAGTACGTTGCTCTGATGGATGACCCACAGGTACAAAGCATTGCCGATCCAAACGGCAAGGTCGAGTACATCGTGAATGCGGTTAAGTCCAAAGGCTCGAAGTACGAGGCACTGCAAGAGCGTCATCCTGTCGAGTGGGACGATCTGATGCTTATTAAGGATCAGGTCATCGAGCTTGAGCGGAAGGGTGTTGACCTTGAGGAGTACACCATCATCGGTCCGTGGGTTACGCTTGCCAATTTTGAAGGCGAGAAGAAGCCCGACGGCTCCACGATCCGCAAGCAGCCACATTGGGACAAGGGGTACACGATCGACGTCTTTTACGTGATCTACTTCTGTGTCGCGGTTGTGATCGCTGTCAAGCGTTTGCCCGAGTTCAGCTGGGTTCCGACCCACGCCGGCCATTGATCGGATAACAGGTTAGAAGGAGAACTGAAATGATTGATATCGATAATCCGCCGCTCTGTATGTTGGGGATCATAATATTCGTGTTCACCGCACCGTTTATTTATAGCTTCTTTATCGACAACTACGATAAAGAAAGCCCCCAAATCAAGACCTAGGTGGTTGGGACTCGGTAGCGGAGGACTCGCTCCGCTACCACCCGAATAATAACAACGATAGACTGTGAGCATCGGACGCCGCCCTAAAAGCGGCGTTTTTTTTCCCCTTTCCCCCCTGTACTGTTGCAGTTCGAGCGGTTGTCGCACTGTGAACCCGGGAAGGGGACTAAGGTCTAATTGACTCGAGTGATACATGTCTGAACTAAATCAAGTTGTACCTCTGCTGCTCGCGCAGTCCGATACCACGCAAGTTCCGGCATCAACAGCCACCATGGTAGAGGAGACGGAGCAGGAATGGGGGATAGAGGGAACTCGCAGCCAGGAGTTTAGCGTCGGGATTTTTATTTTCCTCATTATTTCTATCATCGTTTTTACGGCGATTGTGGTGAAGTTCATGCTCACCGGCAAGGGTAAGAAATTGAAGCTGGGTGAGAAGATTATGTTTGCCTGGATATTTTTGGGTATAGTGGCGGCCATCATAATGGGCGCAACCCAGTTGCTGCACGGTCAACTCTTTTAGAGGGAGAACTCATGAATCTAGACAATCTGCCCGACGGCTGGACAATCTACATCTGGCTGGTTGCCGGTGCCCTGATCGTCATCGCGGCCATTATTGGCATTCGGTGGGCAGCTAAAAATGAGCAGTTTGATGAGGACATCAAATATCTGGTGTTCGATGAAAACGATAAGGATAAGATGTCGCCCGAAGAGTACAAAAAGTCCCGCGAGGTTCTGGAGAAACAGATGAAGCGGCGTGAAGAAGTACTCAAACAAAAAGAAGAAGAAAAGCAACGGCGAGAATGAAGAAGGGCGAGAAGGTAATATTCGGCGGCGTGGCGTTGTTGGTCGTCGGCGGCGTGATTGTCAATGCGTTCAAGGCCTCGCACTTTGACCCAGAGCAAGGGCGGATTCCTTTTTATACGACTGCCAGTCCTGAGCTACGGGCGGCGGGCGAGAAGCTGATCAAGGATTTGGAATGCCGCAAGTGCCACGCGATGTGGACGATTCGTGATCCGATGCAGGCTGTGCCGGCGCCACCGCTTGACGGTTTAGGGTCGCTGAAGGACGAGACGTGGTTCTATACTTATTTTTCGGCGCCGGATCCGCAAGCAATACTGCCTTCGCGGTTGAAAGCGGAATATCGAATGCCGTCATTCGCGCACATGCCAGAAACGGAGCGCCGCACCCTGGCCGCGTACATGGCCACGCTCAAGGTTGAGGACTGGTATCTTGAGGAGACTCGGAATCGAGAGTTTGAAAAATTAACGGGCAAGAGTCTAAACGGGGAGAGCGGGGAGTAAATTGTGATGAACCAGCGCGTACTCAATGTTGTGATGATTTGCGTGTCCATTGGCGCTGGGGCTTTGGTCAATTACCTCGGAGATCGTCTTTTGGGGGTTCGGCTTGAGTTTTTTATGGGCCCTTACACGTTTTCCGCCGCCTGGATCCTCGATCTTTTTCTCGTTCCCGTCTTCGCGGGGCTAACCGTCTCTCTGATTTATGGTTTGGGAGGGAAGATTTGGTGTTACTTTTCTCCCCTCATTGTGCGCGTTGTGAGCTACCTCGATGCCGTCTACGGGTCGGGCGTGCCCGATGGCATGATGTTGCTGCCCATCCCCTATTGGATTCTGCTGGTGATCGTGGCCATTGAAGCCGCGGCCATCGGCGGCGTGTTCGGAGAAATCGTTGCGAAAAAGACGTATGGCCGGCGGCCCCGGCATTTGGTTTACAAAAAAAAAGCGGCGACGACTGAAGTCGGCGAGAATGACGCCGCCTGACGCCCCTCGATGCGGGTATTCACAGTTATGGCACTGACGACCAATTACCGAGTTCCCCAGAGCGAAGGCGCCCGCCAGCAGCGCAAGCGTTACTTGACTGCAACGTTGGTGACTTGCGTTGCGGCCGCCATGATCGGCGGCGCCATTCATGTGGTTAAGCTTGGGTCTAATCGCATGGAGGAAATGAAGAGCAAGGCGGGCTACGATCTGGCGGAAATGCCGAGCAAGATTCGCGCCGCGGGCGAAGAACTACAGCGCCAGGATCTCCACGAGTTTGCATCGCGCACCGTCGTCGGGTATTCGATCGACGAGGTTGATACATTATTGCCCGCTGATATGTGGGCGGATCTGGACGCGCTTGTCGATATTCCCGCCGGCGAGTTCATCATGGGAACGGATTTCGCCCGATCCAACGAAGAGAATAAGCCGCAACATGTCGCGACGACTGACGCGTATCGCATCGATAAATATCCGGTGACCAACGCGCAGTACGCGCGGTTTGTGGTGCGCGCAGGACATAGACCACCCTTGAATTGGGAGAGCGGTAAGATCCGTCAGGGGCAAGAGCTGCAACCCGTAACCATGGTGTCCTGGTACGACGCATCACGCTATTGTCAGTTTGTCGGCAAACGTCTGCCCACCGAGAAAGAGTGGGAGAAGGCCGCGCGCGGTAGCGACGGGCGCCGCTGGCCGTGGGGCGATACAATGGATGTCCAGCGACTCAACACGTATTACAACGTGGGTTCGGCCACCGATGTTACTCGGTATCCGCAAGGCGCAAGTCCGTATGGCGTGATGGATATGTCGGGCAATGTCAATGAGTGGATGGCTGACGACTTTACGCCTTACGAGGGATCGGCGGCGCCGGCCAGTTTGTTTCAGGGCAAGGTGGCCGTGGCCAATACCCCGCACGACCAGGCGATGAAGGTTGTCGACCTGGTCCCGACCAATGAGCGTTACAAGGTTCTGCGCGGCGGATCCTGGAAGAGCGATCCGTTTTCAAGTGCGGCTTATCATCGCAATTACTCATGGCCGCACTACGCGTCGGACTTTTTCGGCTTTCGTTGCGCGGCCGACGCCGCACAGACATCTGAGATTTCTAAAACGGAGTAGGTTGTATGTTGTTTGCCAAACAATCTCCCATATCTCGTCGCGGCCTTCGGTTGCCGCCATCCGCTATGGCATTGGTTCTTGTTTTGACATCGAGTGAGGCTTTCGCGTTCGACAGTTATCGCTACCTGCATGTGACGATCGAAACCCCGTGGGCCATCTTTCTCTTTTTGCTCCCAGTGGTGTTATCGCCCTTCATTCTGATGGCGTTTCTGTACTGGCGGTTCGCAACCCGGCGCGCCGAACAGCCCAAACAAGCGCAGCCGCCCGAGCCTGACGAAACCCTTAACCGGTGACGGATCCGGCATGTCATTCATAAGAACCGGCGGATTCAATTTTTCTACTTTCTTGGTCCTCGTTGCTCTATGTTTAGGCGCGATGGTATTACCCGCAAAAGCAACCGCGAAGGAAGAGGGCCAAACGGCCGCGGAAGCGGCCCAGGTGTTGGAGGGGTTTCACGCGATTGAAGAAGAGCGTCGTCAATCCAATGAACTGACGACGAAAGAAAAGCACCAGATCATGTTTCTGATGGGCATCTCGCTGCTGGTGCTGCTCCTTTTGACCGCATACTTTGGAATTGCCACTGGCGTTTATGGCAAACCACTGTTTGTTCCCCACATGGTCTGTGCCGGCCTGAGCGTTACACTGGCGATCGCGCATTCGGTGGTGGCCGTCGTCTGGTTCTATCCGTACTAGTCCGCGCCGCATTTTTTCGGGGAACGCCGTGAACCACGCCTTAGTCGTCGCGCCCCCTTCCGCCCTAGTCAGCCGACTTGGTTTGCTGAGTCTCTACTTTGTCTCCGGCGCCGTCGCGCTGGTTTACCAAGTGCTGTGGGCGCGCTGGCTGGCCACGGTATTTGGGGTCAGTATTTTCGGCGTGGCCGTTACGACCATTGCCTTCATGTTGGGGTTGGGCGCGGGCAGTATCGTGGCCCAGCGTCGCGTGGGCGGGATCGCAAAGCCGCTTTTTCTATTCGGCGTCATCGAGATCGCCATCGCCTTCTTCGCCCTGTTGCTGCCGCCGATTCAGTCTTCGCTCGACGCCGGGCTATTCCAACTCACCAGCGGCGGCTCGGTCGGTCTGTGGCACGGCGCCCAAGCGATCGCCGCTGTGCTGGTGCTCAGCGTGCCGACGTTTGGGATGGGCTTTGTGTTTCCCATGGTGGTATCGGCCGCGCGCTCCGTTGAGTTGCCCCTGGCCGATGTCTACGGCGCCAATACCGTCGGCGCCGCGCTCGGAGCATTGGTGCCTCTGGTGTTGCTGCCGGGCCTGGGATGGACGGTCAGTGTCATCGGTACCGCGGGTGCCGGGGTGTGCATTGGGATTGGCGCGCTGGCCTTGAGTCGGCGGATCGATCGGCCGGAGCAGCGAGCGGCTTCAGCCAATGGCGCGACGAACTCGGACTCTCATCCGGCCATCGGCACCTTGATCGCCTACGGTTGCATTGGCTGCGCGGCGCTTGTGCTGGAAGTGGCGTGGGTGCGTCTTTACGGCATGGTGCTGCTGCGCACGGAATACGTGCTGGCGGTGATCCTCAGCGTCTATCTTATTGGCATCGGTTTGGGCAGTTTTCTGGCCCGGCGACCCTGGGTGGAACGGTGGGGAGTGATTTTCCCGCTGATCGCAAGTTCCTTCGCACTGTTAAGCCTGTGGGTGCTGCCCGCCGTCGGGACTTGGGCCGATGGCGCGGAATTTCAAACTCTGGATGGTGCGCTCATGGCGCAGGGCGGGCTGTTGATGCTGGTGACCTTGCCGGTAACCTTGGTGCTTGGTGCCTGGCTCCCGCTGCTGGTGCGGCGCAGCGGCGATTCACCGCGGGCGGCGGCGCAGCTTTATGGTGCGAACTGTCTGGGTGGCGCCTTGGGCGCGGCGGTGACAGCGTTCGCTCTATTGCCGGGAGTGGGCAGCGCCGCGTCCATCGTCATCGCGAGCCTGATCCTGTTCGCCGCCGGCATGTACTGGGTTGACGACAGAAGGTTGTGGCTTGGGGCGGTTCCCCTCGTTGCAATCGCGGTGCCGGTCGTGTCGCTGCCCGCTGCGGCGAAACTGTTGCCGCATACCCTTGCCGGCACTGAACAACGCTGGGTCAACGAGGATGCGATCGCCGTGACTCACGTCGTCGAACAGGCCGACGGCCAGCGCCTGCTGTTGTCGGACCTGCAGCGCATGGATGCGTCCACGGCGCCGAGCGCGGTGACCTCGCAGCGCAACCAAGTCAGACTCCCGTTGCTGCTGCACCCACAACCCCGGGACGTGTTGCTGCTCGGATTGGGAACTGGAATCTCGGCGTCCGCCGCGTTGGACTTCGACGGACTTAACATCACCGCCGTGGAGCTTGCCGCCGGCGCGATCGAAGCGGCTGGAACTTACTTCGCGACGAGCAACCGTGGTGTTATGGAAAAGGCCGAGATCGTTCGCGACGATGCCCGCCGGTTCCTAAAGTCCGACGCCGGGCGCTTCGACGTCATCGTCGGCGATCTGTTCCATCCCGATCTGGTTGGGCGCAGCACCCTGCTTTCCGTTCAACAGTTCGAGCGCGCCCGTGATCATCTCAACGAGAACGGCGTGTTTGCCCAGTGGTTGGCTGTTAACCAGTTCGACGTTAAGTCGCTCGAAATTGTGCTGCGAAGTTTTGCGCAGGCCTTCCCACGCAACGCGCTTTTTGTCGACGGATTTCGCCTGGCCATGGTGGGAACCAATGGTGCGGACGTCGACTGGGGAAGGGCGATGCAGGGTGCGCTCTCGCGGATGTCGACGGAGCAGATCGCCGGCGCTACCGGTGGAGAAGGTCCTTGGACGTGGCTTGGCCGGTATTGGGGAACTATCGTCACCGATTCAGGGCCCATACAAGACGAGTGGTGGCCGCAAGTCGAGTACCGCTTGCCCGCCGCCCGCTACGGTGGGGCGATTGACGTCAAAAGCGTTCTTGATTTTCTGCTCAAGCAGCGTCCGCTATTGAGGAACGTTGTGGAGGAGTTTGATTTGCCCGAGGCTGCACGCGAACCGTTCGAGCGCGCCTTCATCGGAACGGATTTGGCGGTGCGAAGTTGGCACATGCGGCTCAGCGGTCGGCAAGGCGAAGCGTTGAGATTACTCCGCCTTGCCTATGAGGCGAATCCGGCGGATCAGTGGATCTCATATCAGCTGGCGGATGAGATGCTGCTCAGCGTAGTATCGGAAACGGGTCCCGACATCGGGCGCCTGGACGCCATCGAGGCGATCCTCAAGGTAGCGCCGGAGCATCCCGAGGTTCTGGAAGCGTTGTGGCGCACCTTGGAGGGCTTGGGCCGAAGCGAGCCCGCCGCCGAGGTTTTGCAGCGACTGCAGCGTATTGATCCTCTGCGCAGGCTGACGCCAGAGTCGCCCGGCGGCAAAAGCGCCGAAGGCTAGCTATCAAAAGCCCTGCAAATTGTGGTAGTCTTGCGGGACGAGAAAACACCATGACTTCTAATATTAACAAGACTTTAGCGCAAATTCCGGTGGTTGCGGTGCAGGCGCCGCGGCAACCATCGCAGCGTCTACATTGGTATCGCCGCAGCGTGCAGTGGGGCATGATTTTGCTGGCCCTGTTGATCCCGATTACGGGGCTGTTTCGCATCGACCCGGTTGACGGCGCTTTCGTGGTGCTCGACCGCCAGATTTGGTTTTCAGACTTCTTCATCGTGTTCGGATTCTGGTTCTTCGTCGCCTCGGCGCTGGTGGCGCTGTACTCGATCGCCGGCACCGTGTTTTGCGGGTGGGCGTGCCCGCAGAATACGTTTTCCGAATGGGCCAACCTGCTAACGCGACGGCTGCTGGGAAAGCGAGCCGAAGTGATGCTGGACGGCCAGCCCATGAAGATCTCCCGCGACAAAGATCGCTGGTTCAATTGGTTCGCCCTCGGCCTCATTTTCTTGTCGGTATCGATGGCGCTGGCGCTGATTCCGCTGTTCTACTTTTATACGCCGGACGTGGTGTGGTCGTTTATCACGTTTCAAGACGACGCGCGCCTGGCCGGTTCCCTGCACTGGATCTACACGGTTTTCGTGCTGATCATTTTTCTCGACATCGTGTTCATCCGGCACTTCATGTGCCGCTTCATGTGCATTTACAAGGTCTGGCAGCACATTTTCAAAACCAAAGAGACTTTGCACATCGCCTACGATGAGTCCCGCTCCGACGCTTGCCGCAAGTGCAACTACTGCGTGACGTCGTGTTTTATCGATATCGATCCGCGCAAGACCAACGTTTTCGATACCTGCATCAACTGCGGCGAGTGCGTTACGGCGTGCAGCACGCTGCAGGCCAAGAAAAACGGCGGCCCGGGGTTGCTCAGCTTCGCGTTTGGTCCGAATCGCCGGGATGATATCGCCAACGCCCGCACTGGTCTGTCGGGACTGAAGAATCGATTGATATGGACGTCGCCGTGGATGGCTTTGGGGGCGGTGATGTTCGTGTGGGGCTTGGGCACATACGAGGGCTATCACTACACCGTGTATCGCTCCGAGGTGCACCATGGCGCGCAGATCAACGAGTATCGGATCAATCTGGCTTCCAAGTTTTATTATCCGACGGCGGCTCGAATCAGCGTGGAAGGGCTGCCCGACGGCGCGTACACGCTCGATCGCGAACGCGTGGAATTCGCAACCGCGGGCCGAACCGACGTCACACTCAATCTTGATTCACAGCAGTTGCGGGATGGGCTGACGCCTTTCCTCGTGCGGGTGACGACGGATGACGGCTGGCAGGATACCTTTCGGGTGCATCACTTTATCGGGGGACGGTAGTCATGAAATTGTCGGCGCGCAACGCGGGAACGGTTAAAGAGCAATTGAAACCCACGGAAGTTCAATGGGGCGAAGAGAGCAAGGATCATTTTGGTTATGCTTCTGACGAAGAGCGCTTAACCAAACGCGGGCTGGAGGATTGGGAGCTTCTCGAAAAGGTGCCCGAGTCCCAGCACAACATTCCCAAGTGGTTTATCGCCGTCATTGTCGTCGTGCTGTTAGTTGCCATCGGCTTGAGTTTCCCGTTCTGGGGCGATCGCCCCGGCTATGAGCGCGAGTGGATCAATTGGGGCTTCGGTGCGGCGATCGTTTATGTGACGGTCGGTTCGATCTTCGTTTACTACATGGTGCGTTTGTTCAGCGTGCCGCCGCGCAAGTCGTCGGATGACAAGCGCGGTGACGGAGCGTCCGACCATTCATCCACGGATTGACTAAAGTGACGCATCGGATAGCAGTAATTCTACTGACAGTGGTCCTCGCCGGCTGCGAGAAGCCAACCGCCGAGCAGCGCGCGCCGATTGATATTGACTTGCCCGAACCCGAGTCGGCGGGCGCGAAACTGGTGATGAGCAAGTGCATTGGGTGTCACGTTCCCCCCCGGCCCGATATGCACACGCGATCGGAGTGGCCCGGTATCGTTCACCGTATGCAAAACTACCGAGTGGTTAAGGGCTACGGTGGGTTGTTGGAGCCCGAATTCAAGCGGGTGATTGAATACCTGCAAAATCACGCTAAACCGGACTGATGCGAATTCTAGGCATTTCTGCGCTCATGGCGATGATGTGTGTGGCGCTTGTCGGATGCGGCGAGGACGGCCCACGTTACGTTATACCGAGCCAAAAATGGCGTGACATTACGGTTCGCATTGAATCCCGTCCGGCGCCGCCCGTGGCGGGTATGAACGAGTTTTGGGTGATTCTGAACGATGCCCGCGGCATTCCGGTGCCTAACGCGGTGGTGTCTGTTCGCGCGGCGAGCGCGACTTGGAGTCAAGCGATTCAGGATGGACATACGGGTGTTTATCGGCGCGCGATTCGCGTCGAGGATCCTATTCGTCAACCGTTGGTCGTTCAGTTGCGTGTTGGCAAAGAGCAAGCTGAGCTGACCTTTGGGCTGGACGTTGAGCCGCAACTAAACGACCAAAGCTAACCGCGGACCTGGCACGGAACGCTCAGCCCGCGTATTCCCGCAACACGTACTGGATCAACTGGTCCGCTTGCTCGCGGGAGATCTTCAGAACCTCCGCTGACGCGGGGATCGGCTCGGCGATAGCTTGATTCGCATGGGTCGCCGCTGCGGCGTTGGCAATCCAATTGGCCATGCATACCAAGTGGCAGATTCTGTTGTCGATCTCGGTACATTCTTCCGGCGTGTGATGATAAATAATGCCGCGCACGATTTGGTCCGGCAGCTGCCAGCGTTGGGCGATCAGGCCGCCGAGTTCGCCATGATGAACTTGGAGCACTTCCCGTTCGGCCGCCAGGCTGACGGCGACATCGCTGTTGTCCGCCTCATGGAGAATAGCTAGCACTTCCGGTTTGAGAAACCGGGCCATGACGACCTTGCCGATATCGTGCAGCAGGGCCGCGGTCTGGGCTTCCGGCGGAATTTTTACGCGCAACAGCCGGCGCATGCCGTCAATCGCCAGCCGCGCGTACTGCCCGTGACGCCATAGCTCTCCCTCGGACAGTCCGTACTGCGCGGCCGCGGCATTGAGATGGGTTTGCGCCGCGGCACCCACGGCCAGGGCCAGAACGCTGTCCAGGCCGAGGCGCACGATGGCAGCCTCCACCGTGCCGATTTTGTTGACGGCGGCACTGCTGGCGGAGTTGGCCTGGCGCAGCAATTGCGCTGTGAGTGCGCCGTCCGCGGCGAAGGCGCGTTCAATCTCCTTGAGTTCCACTTCCGGCTTCTGCAGCAGCTCGACAAGTCGCAAAACCGCATCCGGGAGCGGATCGAGTTTGTTGGCGCTGGCGATGAGTTTCTCTAAATCAATCACGACACACCCCCTGCTGCGCATTGGGCCTTGAGCGTGTAAAGCGCGGTACGTGTGCCGCTTCGACGCTCGAACTCATCAGTGACGCCGAGCATCGTTTCAGCGGTGCCCAGGACGAGGGCCCCGTCCGGGCGCATGGTCTTGGCGATCTTGGCGAGGATTTCCTTTTTGGTGCCGACGTTGAAATAGATCAAAACATTGCGGATGAAGATCAGATCAAACTTTGGCAGGCCGACGAGCGGTTCGACAAGATTCACCTTTCTGAATTCGATCAGATCCTTCAGTTCCTTGTTGGCGACCCAGTGGTCTTTGTCGCGGGTAAAGAAGCGGCTAAGCAGAGCCGGACTGAGCCCACGGTTGACTTCAAGCTGGCTGTAGCGGCCGGAGCGCGCCTGCTCAAGCACGCGATCGGAAATGTCACTGGCGATAATCTTTATTCGCCACGCGGCCAGTTCGGGAAAGTGCTGGCGCAAGGTCATCGCGATGGAGTAGGGCTCTTGGCCGGTCGAGCCGGCAGCGCACCAGATGTTGATCTGCTTCTCCGCGGCGCGTGTCTTGATCAGGGTCGGGATCAAGCTTTGACGCAGTTCTTCATAGGGATGGCCATCGCGGAAAAATGACGTCTCATTGATGGTCATCGCGTCCACGACTTTGGCGCGCAGTTTGGTGCTGGCCGAGTCTTGGAGTTTGGTAATGAGTTCGTTCGGAGACCAAAGAAATTCGTCGTTCATGACTTTGGACAAGCGCGCTTCGACGAGATACTTTTTCTTTTCATCGAGAACAATGGCGGCCTGCTTGTAGACCATGTCGGCGATGAATTTGAATTCGTCGGTGGAAAAAACCATGTTCAGTCCGGAGAGAATAGGCGCGATGCCAGCGGCGTCGTACCCACGCTATCGGCGCCGCGCGCCGGCATTTGAGCGGATAAAAGTGCTGATAATTGTGGGCTAGGTGGCCCGCTTTTGCAGGTGCTTGCTAAATTCCCAACGACGAAGGAGCAGAATGCGGGCTCCGCCCCGTGCGTCTTGGCACCGCGGACAGGTCAAATAGCACAGGTAAAGCTCTTTTGGCATCTTGCCATCGTTCAGGAGCTTGGTCTGGATTTCTTGGACCGCCGTGCGGATGGTACCGATGTCGCCGCTGTGCAGTTTGGCGCGAACGTTGAACGGTTTAGGCAAGAAGCTGACGAAGCGCGACGGCGACTGAACGTTGTTCAGTAAACGAATGATCCTGCCGCGCAACCAACCGGTTTTCGTCAAAGCGAAGCCTGGCCATTTCTCCGGCAGCTCAAGTCGCGTGATTTCGTGCTGCTGACGCTGCAGGTAGGCTTCATAAGCCAGTGGCATGTGCAACAGGGTGGGGATCGGCAGACTATGAACGCAGGTTCCGCCGAGATCGATATCTTCGTCGTTCCACCCCGGGTAGTCATCCGGGCAACCGCACTCCAGAATCATTGGCGTTTTTGGCGAAACGTCAGCGCGACATTGAGGAGGAACATCCACAAACCGATGCCCATTATGGTAGCGGTAAGGGCGATCAGCGGGACGGCAACGCGACTGTGAAAACTGTCCAGCCCCGGGTCCATCGCGAGCAGCATGACCCCTTCCTTGATGCCGAATCCGATAAGGACGCTGTAAAAGGAATAGATGCCGATGGTGGTAAACCAGAACGACAGATTGGCCAGGCGTAGCGAGTAAATGGCCTGCTGGCGAATGATCGTCAGCAGAAAGTAACTGGTGGCGATGCACAGCAGCGTCACACCGCCGATCAAATTGATGTGAGCATGGGCCAGGGGGTCGATCATATGGCCTGGACCGCCATAGGGACTGCCGATGGAGTCAAGCCACGCCCGCACCGCCGGCATGACCTGTAACACCCCATGGATGGATCCGACGAAAAAGGACAAAGCCGATGTGGCGACAAATTTAAGTAAGTAATTGAAATTATAATTATTTATCATGATGCGGTGCGGACAAAAAAGCCCGGGAAACCGGGCTCTCTTGTTGAATCAATCTAGTCTCAGCTCAGCATTGAAAAGACCCAATGCTGAAACGTTATCGATACTTATTTCTTCTTGTGTAAACCGTCCAACGCGGCCGAAGTAATCGCGTTTGCCGCGAATACAGTCAAACCAAAGAACAGAACGATCGGTACTAAAATGCTTGGAAACATAGATTCCTCCCCTCAATCATGTACTTGCGCGCCCGTGGCGGGACAGCGACAAAAGCAGTCTAAAGGATGCTCCGAATTTGATCAAGCGTTACTTTGTGGCATGTGTTTTGGTTATTGCACCGCCCCCGCCACGGGGGTCGCTGGCTGCAGTTACCGCGCCGCTACGAAGGTCCCATGCTACCGCCTGCATATTGCCGTACTGACGTGACGAGGGTTTGAGCTGGTGGCCCAGCGCCTGCAATGCCCCCTGAAGCTCAGGGGATAGTGCGTCTGCCTCGAATTGAACCTCGTCGGGGAGAAACTGATGGTGAAAACGCGGCCGGCTCACCCAGTCTGAGGCGTTGTGCCCGTCGGCAAACGAAAGAGCACCCAGCAACACCATGGTGATAATGCGACTGCCGCCGGGCGTGCCCAGGATGCCGACCCGATCCGGCCCCATGAGCAGCGTCGGTGACATTGAGGAAAGGGGGCGCTTATTGGGTGCAATCTCGTTGGCCGGATGTCCCACCAAACCATAGGCGTTGGGCGTGCCGGGTTTGATGGAAAAATCGTCCATTTCGTTATTGAGCAGGACGCCAGTGCCGGGCGGAACGAAACCGCTGCCGTAGGGCAGGTTTACCGAGAGGGTGGCCGCAACCATGTTGCCTTCCTGGTCGAGGATCGAAAAGTGGGTGGTGTCCTGGCCCTGCGCGACCGCCGGAGCCCCGGGGAGCACCGCGCTCGGCGTGGCGCGGTCCATGCGGATGCTGTTGCGCAGCCCGTCGGAGTAAAACGGATGGGTGAGCCGCTCAACGGGAATTTTTACGAAATCCGGGTCACCGAAGTACTGGGTGCGATCCCGGTAGGCGCGGCGCATGGCTTCGATGAGCACATGATGCCTTTGCGTTTCGGAGAGTTCGTCCCAGGGATAACCGTCCAGGATATTTAGCATGGTGACGAGGGCGATGCCGCCGGCCGAGGGCGGCGGTACGGAGACGATGTTGATGTCGCCGAACTTGCCCCGAATCGGCTCACGTTCCACGATTTTATAGCCCGCCAGGTCATCGAGCGTCCAAATACCGCCTGCGACGCGGCTTCCCTCGACCAAGCGTCGGGCGATCTCGCCAGTGTAGAAATGGACTGCGCCGCCAGCCAAGGCGCGCAATGTTTGCGCGAGATCGGCTTGGCGGAGCATATGGCCCGGCTCGGGAACGTCATTGTTGTTGAGGAAGATGGCCGCCGCGGCCGGCGACGCCCGCAACGCGTCCAGGCGCCATTTGGCCAACATCGCGAAACGGTCATCGGTGGCAAAACCTTGCTCAGCAAGTCGAGTGGCCGGGGCCAGCGAACTGGCGAGGGGGAGTTTGCCGTACTTTTTTGCCAAGTGATCCAGGGCGGCCGGCGTGCCGGGAATCCCGGCTGCCAATGGTCCGTCGATGGACGCTCGAGGAATCGGTTTGCCCTCGTCGTCGAGATACATGGTGGCGGTGGCGGCCCCGGGCGCCGTTTCCCGCGCGTCGACCATGGTCTGAAACCCATCTTTCGCCCGATGCAGCAAGAAAAAGCCGCCGCCGCCCAATCCGGAGCCTGCCGGTTCGACCACGGCCAAGGCGCTGGCGACCGCGACGGCAGCATCGAAGGCATTACCGCCGGCGGCCAGAATCTCGTGACCGGCTTGCGTTGCCAACGGGTGGGCGCTGGCGATGGCTGACTGCGAAGGCAGTGTCTGCGCCAGAACAGCAATCGGGGTCGCGACCGCCAGTAACGCCGCGCCGAGTAGCGCCATGACCCCAAACGGTGCCGGTTGTGTGTGATGGCTGCCGCGACCCCGGTTGGCGTCAGCTGCGTATCGGCCAAAGAATCGCGGAATGATCCGCTCCCACAAAAAGACGGCAGATTCTCCGTGGGAGCGGTTTCCTACCGCGATGCGCCGCCGGGTCAATCGCGGAATGATCCGCTCCCACACCACCTCGGCAGACTCGCTGTGGGAGCGGTTTCCTACCGCGATTCTACATTGGCCACATTGCGGACTTATCGTTGCCCACAGGCGGGCAATGCGTTGCAATAACGGCCTTCGGCGCAAGGTCGTTTCGTTGATTGATTCGCTCCGCACGTGCTCAGCTTTTTGCTTTTTGTAGGCGCATGTATTTTTCGTAAAGTGTTTCCCGGTCTTCAACTCGGTTTGGATCCTTGGGAATGCAATCCACCGGACAGACTTCCACGCATTGGGGGGTATCGTAGTGGCCCACGCACTCCGTGCAGCGACTGGGGTCGATCTCATAGATCTCCTCGCCTTGGTAAATGGCCTCGTTAGGGCATTCAGGCTCACATACATCGCAGTTGATGCACTCGTCGGTAATCATTAACGCCAAAGCACTACCCTCACTAAAAATACCAATTAAATCAGGCTCTCTGTCCTGTTAGTGCCCATTCTATTTAACTCGTTCCCGCAGCGCAGCTTCCACGGCGGGATGAACGAAATCGCTCACTTTTCCTCCCAGTTTGGAGACTTCGCGAATCAGACTGGACGACAAATAGGTATAGTGCTCGGCCGGCATGAGAAACAGGGTTTCGATTCCCGGCGCAAGGTTGCGGTTCATGCCCGCGAGCTGGAATTCGAATTCGAAATCGGCCACCGCCCGCAAGCCGCGCAGAATCACCTTGGCGTTTTTCTGCTGGGCAAACTCCACG
This sequence comes from Pseudomonadota bacterium, assembly GCA_021821045.1. Taxonomy (GTDB): domain Bacteria; phylum Pseudomonadota; class Gammaproteobacteria; order JAADHS01; family JAADHS01; genus JAKACW01. The sequence continues at coordinate 20,462 of JAKACW010000017.1, read as the reverse complement.
AGCAGATTTCCGATCGCCCCCACGTCGACGTTGGCGTGGCCCTGCAATGCGGTGCGAGCCAGCTTGACGCGGTCGTCCAGTGAAAACACCGGCGCTTTGGTTGGGTTGGCGGCAATCGCGACAATGACGCGGTCGAAAAGGGTCGCCGCGCGCCCAACCAAATCAGTGTGGCCGTTGGTGATCGGGTCGAACGTGCCGGGGTAGATGGCGGTGATCTGTCGGGTCATGCAGCGCGACTCCTTGCCTGGGGCGGTCGCGCCGATTATACCGTGGTTGCCGCGGCGTCGCGTTTATAGAGTTGATAACGCACCGCGCCAGTCTGTTTGTCCCGGTGCAACAGCCAGCTCGGCGGAAACGCCGGCGGTTCCTTGTCCGCGGGCGATTCGACGTAAATCCATGCCGAGGGGCTCAACCATCCCCCGCATTCGAGCTGCTGGCCGATGGTTTCCAGCAAATCGAAGCGAAAGGGCGGATCGAGGAAAATGATGTCGAACGGGTGGCCCGCCCGGGCGACAAACTCTTGCGCGCTGGCGCGAAGAATCTGGGCACCGTCCGCGTTCAGGCGAGTTGCGTTCTGCTGCAGCTGGGCGAGAACCTGCGGATGGGTATCGACGAATACGACGCTGCGCGCGCCACGCGACAGTGCTTCGAAGCCGAGGGCGCCGCTGCCGGCGAACAAGTCGAGACAAGCGGCAAACTCGATGTGGTGCTGCAGCCAATTGAACAGTGTTTCCCGGACCCGGTCGGGGGTTGGGCGCAGATCGGGCAGGGACGGGAACGTGAGTCGAGAACCGCGCCACTGCCCGCCGACGATGCGGACTTTGTTAGCCCCCTGCATCCGGTGCCGCGGCTTCCCCGCCTGCCACGACGGTCACTAGCTTCTCCGGATTGACGCGCTTGGCGAAGGCGGCCTTGATCTGCTCTTTGGTGACGGCCTCGATGTTGGCATTGAACGTCTCCAAATAATCGAGCGGCAGTTTGTAAAAACCGATCATGCCCAGATAACCGACGATTTTGCTGTTGCCGGCAATGCGCAACGGAAACCCGCCGGTGATGTTCTGCTTGGCAGCCTGCAATTCGGCGTCGGTGGGTCCCTCGGCAATGAATTTCTTCAGCTCATCGTGCAGCAATTGGCGCGCTTGTTCGGCCTGCTCGACCTTGGTTTGCAGGCCGAGGATATACGGCCCTTCGAGTCGCATGGGCGCAAAGTAGCTGTACTGACTATAGGACAAACCACGTTTCTCGCGAATTTCTTCCGCCAGGCGTGACACCAAGCCGCTACCGCCCAAGATGTGGTTACCGACGTAGAGCGCAAAATAATCCGGATCGCCGCGGCGCACGCCCGGTTGACCCATGAGGATGTGCGCCTGTTGCGACGGATGATTCAGCCTCACCGTATTCGGCTTCTCGAGGGACGCCACTGGGGGCAGCGCCGGGGCCGGTTGTCCCTTCTTTAACGCGGAGCCGATTTTTCCCGCCAGGCTACGCGCTTCCTCTTCTGTGACGGCGCCGACGATGGCTAGAACCGCGTTGCTGGCGACGTAGTAATCGTTGAAGAACCTTTGCACGTCCTCGCGTTTGATGGCTTTGACGGTAGCCTCAGTTCCGCGCTCGGGGGCGGCGTAGGGATGGCTGTTGTAGAGGGCTTTGTAGAATGCTTTTTCTGACAAACTCTCCAACGATTCTTGCTCGGACTGCAGTCCCACCAGCATTCGGCTGCGCTCCCGTTCCAGACTGTCTTGCGGAAAAGTCGGCTTGCCGAGCACGAGTACGAACGTTTCCAGCGCCTGGTTCAGCAATGGAGGATCTGTGAGAGAGCGCAGACTCAGGGATGCCGCGTCGCGCTGGGAACTGTTGCCGTAGATCGCGCCGACGGACTCGAAGCGGGCGGCAATGGCGGAGGCGTCCAAGTCGGCCGCGCCTTCAGCGATGAGGCCATTGGTCAGCATGGCCAGTCCGCCCAGCTCGCCGTCGCGGGCCGCTCCGGCGTCGAACTGCAGCTCAAACTCCACCATTGGAATTTCCGGCGCCTCGACGTGATAAACGCGCACGCCTTGGTCCGTCGTCCAATGATTGATTTTCACGCCATGGGTCTCGGCCGCAATGACACCGCCGGTCGCCAGCCCGGTGAAAAGTACGAAGACGACAATGGCGCGTTGCATGGTTCCTTTAATGAACATGAGCGCCCCCGGTGGACCGTTGCGGAACCGACGCCATTTGGGACAAGGGTAGTGGCTCCAAGATTGCTATGGTGAGTTGATCGTCCGTGAGGTACTTCTGCGCGACTTGCTGCACCTGCTCGGGTGTAATGGCGCGGATGCGATCGACGTATTCATCCAAGACCTTCCAGTCCAATCCCATGGTCGTCAATGACCCCAAGCGCATTGCCTGATAAAACACCGAATCCCGTTCGTACACGTCGCGGGCGACGACCTGCGCTTTAACCCGCGCGAGTTCGTCCGCACTCGGCGGCGCGTCTTGAATCTTCTTGACTTGATCCCGCAACGCTTGCTCTAACTCCGCGATGGTGTGTCCTGGTGTTGGCACCCCGTCCAGCGTAAACGTGTTGCTGAAGCGGCTATAGAGGCTGTACCCGGCGTCCGCGCTGGCGGCGATCTGTTGGCCGCGAATCAGCTCATTGGCGAAGCGGGCGCTGTCGCCGTCGTCCAATACCGCACTGAGTACCTCTAGCGCGTACGGCTCCCAGTCTTCAGCCGCTGTTTTAAGCGTCGGCACGTGGTAACCCATGATGACGAAGGGCAGTTCGGCGGGCACCTTGACGGTGATGCGCTTGGTGCCGCGCTGTTTGATTTCCGGCCGGCTCTTGACGGGTGGCACATTGCTCGGTTTGAGTGGGCCGTAGTACTTTTTCGCCAGTTCGAGCACTTCTTTCGGCTCGACGTCGCCGACCACCACCAAGGTGGCGTTGTTGGGCGCGTACCAGGTTTGATACCAGTGGCGCAAATCCTCGACGGTCATTTGCTGCAAGTCTTCCATCCAGCCGATCACGGGGATGCGATAGGGGTTGTTGACGAACGCCGTGGCAAAAAACTGTTCGACGGCGATGGATTGGGGATCATCCTCGACGCGCAGCCGGCGTTCTTCCATGACGACGTTGACTTCCTTAGCGAACTCTTCGGCGGTCAAGCGCAGGTTGCGCATGCGATCGGCTTCCATTTCGAAGCTGATCGGTAAGCGGCTTTTCTCCAACTGTTGATAGTAGGCGGTATAATCCCGGCTGGTGAAGGCGTTTTCCTGGCCGCCGTGGGCGGCGATGACGCGGGAAAATTCCCCCGGGCCGTGCTTCTCGGTGCCTTTGAACATCATGTGTTCGAGAACGTGGGACATGCCGGTGGTGCCCATGGGTTCATAGGCCGAGCCGACGCCGTACCAGACCTGGGATACCACCACCGGAGCGCGATGATCTTCTTTGATAAGAATTTTCATGCCGTTGTCCAGCGCGTATTCGTGGACAGTGGCGGCCATGGCGGGCGTCAGCCAAACCAGCGCTGCGACAAACGCGATCAGGGATTTTTGTTTCATGCACCGTAATCCATGTTAGATTTTAATTGTCGCCATTATACCCATTGAAGGGTGGGGCGACTGGCTTTTGGACAAAGGACCCCCATGTTTGGTTTCAGAAAATCGACCGACGACAAGGACAAAAAACCCGCGCCCGGGCTGTGGCAACGCCTGAAGAGCGGTTTAGCGCGCACCCGCGAGGGGTTGACCGACGGGTTGGCCAGTCTGTTTCGCGGCAAAAAGCAAATCGACGATGACATTCTCGAGGAATTGGAGACGCGTCTGCTCATGGCGGATGTCGGCGTCGACGCAACCCGGGAAATCATTACCGATCTGACGCAACGGGTGGCGCGCAAACAATTGAGTGATGTCGATGCCCTGCTTGCCGCGCTGCGTGAAGACATGGTCAAAATCCTTGCCCCCGTGGCGCGGCGTTTCGCTGTGCCGGATGAACCGCGACCGTATGTGATCATGATGGTCGGCATCAACGGCGCCGGCAAGACGACCTCCATTGGCAAGCTGGCCAAGCGATTTCAGCAAAGCGATTTGAGCGTCATGTTGGCGGCGGGAGACACGTTTCGCGCCGCGGCGGTGGAGCAATTGCAGACGTGGGGCGAACGCAACGGCGTCACCGTCATCGCCCAGCAGCGCACCTCCGATCCGGCGTCGGTGGTTTACGATGCGATGGAAGCGGCCCGGGCGCGCAAGGCGGATGTGTTGTTGGTGGATACCGCTGGGCGTTTGCACACCCAGACCAATCTGATGGAAGAATTGAAGAAAGTGAAACGGGTGGCGGGCAAACTCGACCCCGATTCGCCTCACGACGTGTTTCTGGTGATCGATGCCGGCATCGGGCAAAACGCGCTGACTCAGGCCAAGCAGTTCCACGAAGCCGTCGGTGTGACCGGCTTGGTGCTAACCAAACTCGACGGCACGGCCAAGGGCGGCATTGTGTTCGCCATCGCTAAGCAACTTGGTCTGCCGATCTGTTACATCGGCGTCGGTGAAAGTATCGACGATTTGCGCGATTTCGACGCCGAGCAATTTGTCGACGCGTTGTTGGGTATCGAAGAGTCGGCTTAGGAAACCGCTCCCACCGACGGAGTGCCTCGACGTGGGAGCGAATTACTTTCGCGATTCTTTGGGTAAGGTTGGTCGTCGCGCCGTTGTCTGAGTCATGATCGAATTTAATAACGTTAGCAAGCGATATTCGGCGGGGCATGATGCACTGGTTGGCGTGAGCTTTAGTTTGGCGCGCGGCGAGATGGCGTTCCTCACCGGACATTCCGGCGCCGGCAAGAGCACGCTGTTGCGCTTGATTCCGCGCATCGAAGAGCCGACATCGGGGCAGATCATTGTCAATGGCCAGAGCGTCGCCGATTTGCGCCGCGGCGCCGTGCCGCAACTGCGTCGGCGCATCGGGATGATCTTTCAGGACTACCGGCTGCTGCCGGACCGAACCGTGTTCGACAACGTCGCCCTGCCGATGATTATTTCCGGCACCTACGAGCCGCGCGAGATCGGCCGGCGGGTGCGCGCGGCGCTGGACAAGGTCGGCCTTTTAGAGCGCGAAAAGGATTACCCCGCCACGCTCTCGGGCGGCGAACAGCAGCGGGTGGGCATCGCCCGGGCCGTCGTGAATCGACCCATGCTGTTGATCGCCGACGAGCCCACCGGCAATCTGGATCCGGATTTGTCCCGCGAGATCATGCATCTGTTCGAGCAGTTCAATCGGGTTGGCGTTACGGTTCTGGTGGCGAGCCACGACGTGGAACTAATCGCGGAAATGAATTGCCGCGTGCTGAGCCTGGAACACGGCAGCCTCGCAGATACGGCGGGACCGACGCAGTGAAGCCCGGCGCGACCGTCAAAGCGCTGCAGCCGCGGCGCGGCAAGCAGAAAAGCGGCGCCGTGGTCGCCCAACCCGGAGGCTGGCGCTTACGGCTGAGAAACTACTTTCGCGCTCACAGGCAAGCGGCGGTCGAGAGTCTGGTGCGACTCGCGCGCGCGCCGGTTGCGACATTGATGACCGTGAGCGCCATCGGCGTGATCGTCGCGTTGCCCGCCGTATTGTACGTTTTGTTGGCCAACGGCGTTGACTACGCGCAGCGCTGGTCGCCCAGCCCGCAGATCACCGTTTTTCTCAAGCAGAATGCGACCGAGGATGCGCGGGATGGGCTGCTGGCACGGTTGCGCGCGCGTGATGACGTCGAGCGTGTCGATCACCTCACGCCGGATGATGCCTTGCGCGAATACGCCGCGATGGGCGGTGATGTCGCGGCCGTCGAGGCGCTGGAGGAGAACCCATTTCCTCATGTGTTGCGGGTATGGCCGAAAGCGACGCTCGACGGTCCCCCGCCGGTCGCCGCTTTGAGCGAAACACTTCGCGTCGACGGCGCGACCGATAAACTGCACGCCGATGTGGAGTGGGTGGGGCGTTTGTACGCGCTCATCGCGGTCGGTCAACGTGGGCTGGTTTTGCTGGCTGGATTGTTGTGCGTAGCCGCGCTGCTAACCATCAGCAACACCATTCGGCTGGCCGTCGAGAATCGCCGCGACGAGGTGGCGCTTTGCCAACTGATTGGGGCCAGCGCGCGGTTTATCCGCCGGCCATTCGTCTACACGGGGATATGGTTCGGGATTACCGGCGGGGTCGTGGCGGCCATAATCGTGCACGGTCTGTATGGCGCCATGCAGGCCCCGTTAGGCAATCTTGTCGCGCAAATGGGGGATTTAAGCCTGCGCGGATTGTTGTGGTGGGAGACTCTGGCCCTTGTCGCTGGCGTGACCGGTCTGGGTTGGCTGGGGGCACGATTCGCCGCCGGCCGCCAACTCAGGCAGATACATCTAGATTAATCAATAACTTAAACTGCGAGCGCCCGGCACTGGAACTTTGCCATAAAATTGGCACTCGAACGACCCGAGTGCTAAAATTTTAAAAAGTCAGGTCGTTACGATCTGCGAATCAGCATCAAATAAGCGTATCCTGCGCGTAGAAACGAGATGAGGGCAAGGTATGGGACATCTAGCGACGTTTGAGTTGGCCACGCCGATTGGCAGTCTGGAGGCCTACACCCAGCAAGTATTGCGCGTGCCGGTGCTCAGCGCCGAGGACGAGCAGGCGCTGGCCCGCCGTTTCCGCGATGCCAACGACTTGGATGCCGCCCGCCAGTTGGTGTTGTCTCACCTGCGCTTCGTTGTGCATGTCGCGCGCGGTTACCGCGGCTACGGTTTGAACGAAGGCGACCTGATTCAAGAAGGCAACATCGGCCTGATGAAAGCCGTCAAGCGCTTCGATCCTGAACTCAACGTGCGACTGGTGTCCTTCGCCGTGCACTGGATTCGCGCCGAAATACATGAATTCATTTTGCGCAATTGGCGCATTGTTAAGGTCGCGACGACCAAGGCTCAGCGCAAGCTGTTCTTCAACTTGCGGCGCAGCAAGCGCCGTTTGGGTTGGTTGAACGGCGAAGAAGTCGCTGCCGTGGCGAAGGACCTGGGCGTAAAGCCGGAGACCGTGTTGGAAATGGAAGCGCGGATGAGCCATCGCGATACGTCCTTCGATCCCTATTCGGACGCCGACGATAGCGACGGCGGTTCGACCCAACTGGCCCCGTCATCCTACTTGGCGGACAACCGTTACGATCCGGCCGCCGACTGCGAAGACGATGAATGGGAATCCAGCGAGCGCGATCGCCTGCATCATGCGCTGGCGCAGTTGAATGACCGCAGCCGCGCTATCGTCGAGCGGCGCTGGCTCACCGACGACAAAGCCACACTGCACGATCTTGCCCGCGAGTACAACGTCTCCGCGGAGCGTATTCGTCAGATCGAAAACGCGGCGATGAAGCAGTTGAAGGCGGCGCTGATTGCCTAATCCTGGTTAGCTTCGCGGAATGATCCGCTCCCACACCGCATGATCGATCCCGTCGTGGGAGCGGATCATTCCGCGATTGTCTTTGTTTACTTCAGCTTCCCGAGTTCGAGGCGCAATCCGGCCTTCAACGCGGCATCGGACGGGCCATAGGGTACGATGCCCAAATACGGCGCGCCCAAGCGAGGCGTGAGATACGCTTCAGTCTCCGCAACGTTGCCGTAGTCGGGATCGATAACATTGCCGATCCAACCCGCCAGCAGCGCGCCGCTAGATACTATCGCATCGGCTGTCAGCAACGCGTGGTTCAAGCAGCCGACGCGCAAACCTACCACCAGAATCACCGGCAGACCCAGCGCTTGCGCCAAGTCCGCCGCGGTCTCATTTTCTGTTAATGGCGCGTACCAGCCGCCGACGCCTTCCACAATCGTGAAATCCGCACCGCGTGCTTTGGCGTGGATATGGATCGCCAAGCGCGGGATGTCGATGATCATGCCGGCTTTGGCCGCGGCCCAGTGGGGCGAGATGGGATCGGCGAAGCAATAGGGATTGATGTCTTCGTAATGCAATCCGCTGTTGGCTGCGCGCATCAAGCGGAGGGCGTCGTCATTGCGAACTTTGCCGTCGAGGACGGTTGCGCCGCTGGCGACGGGTTTGAATGCGGCAACATTCTTTGCCTCAGCGACCAACTGTCCGATCAACAGCTCGCAGCAGTAGGTCTTGCCCACGCCGGTGTCTGTGCCGGCAACGAACCAGCCGCGCATTATGGTGCCATCCCGCGGCGTTGAATTTTGGTAAGCGGAATGCGCGTCTCACCGTCGCGGGTCTGCTTGACGGCGGGCGCCCAAGCGTGACCGTAGACGACTTCGTAGGTGCAGGGCAGTTTGCCATCGACGCGATACTTCTCGTAGGCGGCGGTCAGTGCCGCAAGCTGGCGGCGTCCAAGTAGCCCGCGGCGGCGGCCCGCGGTGATGTTGTGGGCGCCGATGGCTTTGAGTTCGCGCATAAGCTGCATCACATCCGGGAACAGCAGGGTGATGTTTTCCTGATCCATCACCGGTGTGGTGAAGCCGGCGCGAATCAGCGCATCGCCGACGTCGTGCATGTCGATGAATGCGTTTACGTGATTGTAGTCGTCCACCTCGCGCCAGCACGCGCGCAATTCCTTCAAGGTGTCCGGCCCTAAGCTGCTGAACATGAGCAGGCCGTTGGGTTTCAGTACGCGGCGGAGCTCGCGAAATGTCGCCTCGGGGTCCGTGCACCACTGCAGCGTCAAATTGGACACCACGATGTCCATGCTGTCGTCGCGCAGGGGGATGCGTTGGGCGTCGGCGCAAATCCAGTAAGTTGGTTTGCGCCACTTTTGCCACCATCCGGTTTGGGAGCGTGCCTTGCGTAGCATTTCGACGGCAAGATCGAGGCTGACGACATGGGAATCCGTATAACGTTGGCGCATGGCGCGGCTGATGCGTCCGGTGCCGGAGCCGATGTCCAGGATGCGCTCGGGTGTCACCTTGACCAAGTCGAAGCGTTCCAACAGCCGGGCGCCGACTTCCTTTTGCAGTACGGCATATTTGTCGTAAGTTTCTGCGGCGCTGTTGAAGGCGGACTTCAGCAAGCGCTTGTCGACCGAAAAGCCGCTATCGTCAACCGAGTTCATCGCAGAATTCCTGAATCGTGTCGGCAACCGCGCGCGGCTTGACCAAAAAGGGCACATGACCGCTGTCGGCGAAACACGCCCAGCGCGCATCGGGAATGTGACGTGCCAGCGTTTCCCCCGCTTGAACGGGAATGACGCTGTCTTCACCGCCGTGTATCACCAAGGTCGGCAGCGAGATCTCGCCGAGTTTGTCGCGGCAGTCCACGTCTCTGAGCAAATGCAGTCCGCCCACCAGCGCATCATCCGCCGGCGGTGGATTCTGCGCCAGCACGCGATTGAGAAAGCGGATCGTCGCGTTGGGTTGCGGAATGCCCTTCGCTTGCGAGCTGGCAAAGCGCTTGATCGTTCCGGCCATGTCATCCTGGCACGCTTGGGTGAACGCGGCGAGCTGCTCCGGCGGCGTTCCGAACGGCCAGTCTGGGGCTGTGGTGAAGCGGGGTGTGCCGCCGATGAGCACCACTGCGCGTAGCTGCTCCGGCCGCAGCAGCGCCCAGTCAATTGCAATCAACGCGCCCAGGGACCAGCCGATCGCGACGCTGTCGCGGGGCACAGACGATGAAATCGCTGCAATCAATTGTTCCATGTCGTAGGGTTCGCAGACGTAGTTAACGTTGCGGCCGTAACCGGGAAGATCGACCACATGAACCCGAAAGTGCTGCGCCAATTCCGCCGCCAACGGCTCCCACACCGCGCCGGGAAACAACCATCCGTGCAGCAGCACGAGCGGGGTTCCACTGCCCGAGACGGAAACCTGTAGGGTCATGCGCAAGCCCCGAGGGCATCGATCAAACGGTCGACATGTTCGAGTTCGTGGGCGGCGCTGAAGGTGATGCGCAGTCGCGCGCTGCCTTCGGGCACCGTCGGCGGCCGAATGGCGGGCACGAGGATGTCGTGCTGTTCCAGGCGCGCGCTGAGCGCGACGGCTTGGGCAGAGTCGCCGATGATCAAGGGTTGGATCGGCGTGTTTGAGTCGGTCAGGGCGAATCCCAGTGGCGCAACCTTGTCGCGGAAGTGCCGCACCAATTCCTGCAGCCGTTCACGCCGCCATGTTTCTTGCTGCGCCACCCGCAGGCTCGCCACCGTGGCAAGCGCGATGGCCGGCGGCACCGCCGTAGTATAAATGTAGGTGCGTGCCTGCTGAATCAATGTCTCGATCAAGTCATCGCCGCCGGCGACGAAGGCGCCAAACGTTCCGAAGGCTTTGCCCAGCGTACCCATTAGAACGGGTACGTCAACGGCGCTAAGTCCGAAATGTTCCAAGGAGCCGCGCCCAGTCTCGCCCAGTACGCCCAGGCCGTGGGCGTCGTCCACGATCAGCCACGCATCGTGCTCGCGACACAGCTTGGCGAGCGCGGGCAGCGGTGCCATATCGCCATCCATGCTGAAGACACCATCGGTGACGACCAAACGAATGGCTTTTCCCGCCGCCGCGAGCCGGCGTTCTACCTGGGCGATGTCGCGATGTCGGTAGCGTCTGAGCCGCGCCCGCGCCAGGATCGCGCCGTCGATTAACGATGCGTGGTTAAGTCGATCCTGCAGAATCCCCTCGGCCCGCCGTACCAAGGCGCTAATGATGCCCAGATTTGCCATATAGCCGGTGGAAAACAGCACCGCCCGCTTGCGCCCGGTGAACCGGGCTAATTCCTCCTCCAGCGCGTGGTGGGGTTCGAAATGGCCGCTGACCAAATGAGCCGCGCCGGAGCCAACACCGTAACGGGCGATCCCTTCCTGGGCTGCGGCCACGACCTCGGGGTGATTCGCCAAGCCGAGATAGTCGTTGCTGCAGAAGCTGAGGAACGGCCGGCCGTCGACCGTGATCTGGGCGCCTTGTGGCGACGTCAGGATTCGGCGCCGGCGCCAGCGTTGTGCTTGTTCGATTTCGCGCAGGTTTGCCTTGAGGGATTCATGCATTGCGGTTGTTGAATGCTATGTATGTAGCGTTGTGGGAGCGGAACAACCCACTCCCACGATAAGGCGGCCGTCGATTGTGGGAGCGGTTTCCTACCGCGATTCCTTTACTGTGCCCCTTGAGCTTCCCGCCGCTGCTGCGTATCGCCGCGAAACGTGAGCCCCAAGTCATCGAGCATTTTGAGATCATCCTCGACCCGCCGTCCCTTAGTGGTGAGATAGTCGCCGATCATGATGCCGGACGCGCCGGCCATGAATATCATGCTCTGCATATCGCCGAGGAATTGGCGACCGCCGGCGATGCGAATCTCGGCTTTGGGCAGCATGTATCGGAACACGGCGATGTTGCGCAGAATCTCCAGCGGCTGCATCGGTTGGCGATTGCCCATGGGCGTGCCGGGCTGCGGATTCAGGAAATTAAGCGGCACCGATTCGACGCCCAGGTTGCGCAGCGTTTCCGCCAATTCAATGCGCTGATCTTCCGATTCGCCCATGCCGAGAATGCCGCCGGCGCACACCCGCAGTCCGGCGTCGCGGGCGTGGCGGATGGTGTCGATGTTTTCCTGATAGGTGTGGGTGGTGCAAACGTTGCCGAAGAAGCTCTCGGCGGTTTCCAGATTGTGGTGGTAATTCTCCAAACCAGCTTGTTTGAGCCACTGTGCCGAATCCTCGGTCAGCACGCCCAGGCTTGCGCAACGGCCGATGTCGGACTGCTCGCCAAGAGTGTTCAGGTATTCTTTGAGTTGGTTCTTCTCCTTGTCGGAACGAATGCCCCAACCCTTGGAGACGATGCCGAAATCGCTGGTGCCCCAACCGCGCGCGCGCTTGGCCTGTTTGGCCAATTCTTCCGCTGGAATGTAACCGTAAACAGGGGCGGCCGTTTTATGGTGACCGCTTTGGGAGCAGAACGAACAGTTTTCCGAGCAATTGCCCGAGCGCACATTTGAGATCGCGCAGACTTCGACCTCATCGCCGCGATAGGTTTTGCGAATCCGGTCGGCGCCGGCCATGAGCCATGGAACATAGGTGTCGTCGAGGCGAATCATCCAGCGGCCTTCGTCGCCGGTCATTTCTCCGCCTGCTAGAATGCGCGTGGTGATTTCATCGATGCGACTATAAACGGCGTTATCCATGGAGCGGCCTTTTTCCTTAACATTGCGGGGAGATGGCATCTTAACGTTTCGCCGCCGTCTGTCAACGTGGGTAATGATAAAAAGTAGACATGTGGCGACAATTTGCACAATTTGCCTTGCCCAATGGGGTGTGCCTTCTATGTAGTCGCCGTGTCGGAGGAGTCGGAGCGCTGTGCATCGGCTGTAGTGGCGACTTGTCCCGCCCTAAAAACCCATGCCCCCGATGCGGCAATGAAGGTCTCACGGGTTTACATTGCTGCATGTGTTTGTCGGCTCCGCCTGACTTCGATGGGACCGTTGCGGCGTTTCGCTACGCCGAGCCGGTGTCATGGATGATTCAGCGGTTCAAGTTCAATCAGAAACTTTCATATGGACGCGTATTGGCCGAAGCGCTGGCCGCAGCCGTTCGGCGGCGTCGCGACGCCGATCTGCCGCAGGCGATCATTCCGGTCCCGCTGCATGGCCGACGGCAGCGGGCGCGCGGTTTCAATCAATCATTGGAGATCGCACGGATCGTGGCGACCGAGCTCGATCTGCCGTTGGCAGGCGACGCGGTGGCGCGCGTCAAGGCGACAGAGGAGCAGTCCCTGTTGGACGCGGACGCCCGATGCCAGAACATTCGCGGGGCGTTCGCGGTGAGGCGCTTGCCATGGCGGCGGGTTGCGATCGTCGATGACGTGATGACGACCGGCAACACAGTGGGCGAGTTGGCGAAAACGTTGAAGCACGCCGGTTGCGAGCATGTGCAGGTGTGGGTGGTCGCGCGCGCCAATCGATGACGCGGCGTGTTGGGCCGCGCACGGCTCTGTGGTACTCTTGGGCGCAAATTTGGGCGGGCGGACACCATGATCGCGGAATGATCCGCTGCCACGGTGGATGGCCAGCGGTTGTGGGAGCGGTTTCCTACCGCGATTCTTCGTCCGATTCGTCGGTGATGCCAAATCTCATCGCGGAATGATCCGCTCCCACGGCAAAAGCAGCCGCTGAGCGTTTGTTCAGGGCTGACAAGGAATGGAGTTCAATGGACTGGCGTAAAAAAGTTCTAGGTCTAACGCTGAGCCTCGGGTTTGGCTTTCCCGCGGTTACCTCGGCGCAAAGTCTCGATATCAATCTCAACGATGACACGGTCCAAGGCGTGCTGGCTTTGCCGTTGCCGTGGGGCGGGTTCGGGCGCAGCAGTTGGGATCTGGGCGTGCTCTACCACGAAGCCGAACGGGACGATAACTGGCTTTTCACTCTGGGGGCGCAGGTTCAAGGCGCTGCCGGAGCGGATGCGCCGGGGCTGGAATTTGGCGCGGGGCTGAAACTTTTTGTCGCCGATGTTAACCAAAAGGATGTCGCCGCTGCGACGTTGGGAATCGGTGTGCGTTATGCGCCTCCCGCGTTCAGCCGCTTCTATGGATCGCTTAGCGGATATTACGCCCCAGACATAGTAACGTTTAATGACGGCGAGGATTTTTTCGCCGGCGATTTCCGATTCGGTTATGAGATTTTGCCGGAGGCCGAACTATACTTGGGGTACCGCAATATCGAAGCCGGCATTAAAAACGGTCAGGACGCAACTGTGGCGGAAGGCTGGCTGGTGGGGATGAAGATTCTGTTTTGATTGGCTGAGAGAACATGGACGTTGCACGAAAGATTGGGCACTACGCGCGCGAACTCGGCTTGACTTCAGTCAATCACGATGCGTCTCGCCGCCGCGAAGTTGAAGAGCAATTCAAGCAACTTAATTCATCGACCCAATCCCGTCGCGCGGCGCCTCCGGTGGAAGCCACGGTCGAAGGCGAATGGCTCGGTCGGCGCGGTGAACAGCATAGCGCCGCCAACGCCGGTTTTCATGTGTACTCTCAAGCTCAACGTAACGGTCAGCAAGCGGCTCGCGGCGCCAATGCGGCCCAAGCGCTGTCGGCTTATCAAGAAACAAGCACTCTCTCACTGGGCGGTTCTCGCCAGCTTCTCGTCGACTACTACGCGTAATCCGCGCTTGGTGGCTTTGGCATGAAACCCGAAGATTGCGCGGTCTTTCATCGACTGCTGCTGGAGCAGCCGTGGGTCGCCATCGCAACTCAAGGCGAAGAGGGTCCCTATGGCGCCATGGTTGCGGTCGCATGGGACCATGACAAGCAAAGTTTTCTTGTTTACCTGAGCACGCTGTCCCTGCACACCCGACACTTGCAACGCCGCGGCGCCTGTTGTCTGGTAATCGCGCAGCCGTATCTCTCCGTCACCGATGATCCCCAAGAACTGGCGCGAGTCAGTATCGAATGCGAGGCGGCGCCGATCGGCCGCGATCACGACGAATTCGCTCGCTGCCGCCAGCAATATCTGGCGCGCTTTCCCGTCGCGGAGTCCCGCTTCGATCTGGGCGACTTCTTGTTCTTCCGCTTGACACCGCGACGCGGTCGATTGATTTGCGGCTTCGGTCGAGCGTCGACGGTCACGCCGGCCGAAATCGCCGCGTGTTGGAGCGAAAGCTGAGTTCATGAGCAGGGCGATTCATGTAGTCGCGGCGGCCATCGTCGATCGTGATGGAAGGGTGCTGCTGACGGAGCGGCCGCAAGGCAAACACTTGGCGGGCTATTGGGAGTTTCCGGGCGGCAAGATCGAACTCAATGAGACATCCATTGAAGGTCTCGAGCGTGAAATATTTGAAGAGATCGGCCTGCACATCGATCACTGCCGGCCGTTGATCGATGTTGAACATGCCTATGCGGAAAAGACCGTGCGTTTGGAAGTGTGGCGAGTCGATCGATTTCACGGTGATCCTCATGGCAAAGAGGGTCAACGCTGGGCATGGGTGGATGTGGCGCAACTCGGGTCGTGGAAGTTGCCGCCGGCTGATGTTCCCATCGTCAACGCGCTGCAATTGCCCAGCACCTACTGTATAACGCCAGAGCCTGGCGACATGACCACATTCCTCGCCGCGCTGGAGCGCACACTGGAACGAGGTGAACGACTGCTGCAGCTGCGAGCCAAGCAGTTGGATCCGTCGCGATTCGCGACGTTGGCCCGCGAGTTCGTTGCCCGTTGTCACGCCGTCGGAGCGCGGGCATTGCTCAATTGCGATCCTGTGTTGGCGCAGGCGCTGGGTGCGGACGGCGCCCATCTCAGCTCGGCGCTGTTGACTACATTCAGCGATCGGCCGATAGCGGCGCCGTTTTGGTTGGGCGCGTCTTGCCACGACGCGCGGGAGTTGGCGTTGGCGGAAAAACTGGGGTTGGATTTCGCCGTGCTCGGACCGGTTGCGCCAACGTCAAGCCATCCCGGGCGGCAGCCGATCGGGTGGTCCGGTTTTCGCGAGTTAGTGCGCCGGGTGAATATCCCGGTCTATGCCTTGGGCGGAATGTCGCGCACCGACGTCGCGCGCGCCTGGGACCACGGCGGCCAGGGCGTAGCAGGCATTCGCGATTTTTGGATGGACCGTTAAATTATTTTCGCTGTGGGAGCGGTTTCTTACCGCGATTCTTCACACACTCGGCACTTGCAGCCATTCGGGCAAAGAATCGCGGAAGGATCCGCTCCCACAGCGGCGACTTCTAATTCGCTAGTGTTGGCTAATGCGGCGTATCGCGCGGTGAGTGCTCATTGCCCGACGCTTCCGACGAAACATCTTCCAGCGGTTCCCCCGCGATGCGATGGGACTCATCCGCCCACGCGCCAAGGTCAATAAGGCGGCAGCGTTCGCAACAAAACGGCCGAAAGCGGGATGCCTCCGACCACACAACTTTTTTGCCGCAGGTTGGGCAGTTGACCGTTTGCGTCATATGGTGCAGCAGAAAAGATCGAACACAACGTCATCATTGGTGGCGACGTCGCGGTCATAGACGTTCAGTTTCATGAAACGAATGGAAAAACGATGCTTGCCGCCGCTGATCTCGGCGTACAACGGAAACGAGCGGGGCAGTCCGACGCGGATGAGTTGGGTCGGAGAGTTCGGGTCCAGGGTTTGCTGGTAGAAGCCGCCCACGGCCGTCTGCTGCGTCGGCGGCGTGCTTTCGCGTACCAATCGCACGATCAGAGAAATGGACGCGCGGATAACCTCGAACGGGGCGAGCCATTGCTTGAGGTCGGCGACGCGCTGTTCAGTGGGGCGCGATAACCAAAAATGGTAGCTCGGCAGGTCGAATTCACAGGCGCCGCCCGGGATGCTGATGCGCTGCCTGACGCTGTTGAGCAACTCGTTTTGCCGCAATTCGCCCGCGACCGGGCCTGTCATTCCGTGCAGGCGATCGATATAGACGTCGATTTGATCCAACACGGATGACAGTTTGGAATTGTCGACGTTAGGGTTCTTCTCCAACGCTTCGAGCAGAGTGGAATAACGTTCCAGCTCCTTCAACAGCTCCGACTTGATGTCCGCCCGCGAGATGATGCTGTAGACGTCGAGCAGGCCGACAACGGCGGCGCGACTGTCCCACGGCGTCTTGCCGTCGAGGGACGCGTACAACTGATCAAACAGGAATTCAAGACGAAGTAAGTTGCGGATCTTTTCGTTAAGCGGTTGTTCGTAATAAACTTTTTCAGACACTCGTTAATTCC
Source organism: Pseudomonadota bacterium (assembly GCA_021821045.1). GTDB lineage: Bacteria > Pseudomonadota > Gammaproteobacteria > JAADHS01 > JAADHS01 > JAKACW01. Next base: position 3,826 of record JAKACW010000017.1, on the reverse strand, counting down.
ATCGTGTTGCCCGAGTCCGAGCGCGGTATTGTAGCATTGTCGCGTCCGCGAATAAGCGTTTGCTACGTCACTAAAACTTAAAATAGCAGATTTTTTAACAAACGCTTGTGATACGTTTTTTAGCCGTGGGATGCGGCGAGGGTTTGATAGCGTTGGTGCAGACTGCGGACTTGTTGGTCCAGGTCGGCAAGGTTTGAGTCGTTTGTCAGTACGTCCTCGGCTGCGGCGAGGCGAGTCTGCCGATCGGTTTGGGCTGACAGCATGGCGTCGATCAACGTTTCCGTCGCGTGATCACGCTCCCGCAAGCGCTGGCGTTGAACGTCTACCGCAACATCCACAACCAGAACCCGATCCACGAGGTCGCGTTGATTGGCTTCGATCAGCAGCGGGATGACCAAAATGCAATACGGACTGTCCAGTTTATCGACTCGACATTGCATTTCCCGGCGGATAGCGGGGTGAAGAATTGCTTCGAGCCGGCGTCTCGCCGACGGATCGTTGAAGATCAGTTCGCGAAGTTTTCGGCGGTCGAGTCGGGAGTCTGAATCCAGGATGACATTGCCGAATTCGGCCGCGATCTGGTCCAGGCAAATCGATCCGGGTTCGACCAATTCACGACTGATTTCATCGGCATCGATGATTGGTACGCCGAGGCCGCGAAACAAACGCGCGACAGTGCTCTTGCCGCTCGCGATGCCGCCGGTGAGACCAATGATTAGCATGACGGAATTCTAGCAGCTTGCTAGGGTGTTAGGGACGTCAAGTACCACCGCGTAATGGCGTCGCCCCAAATCATGTACACCCAGCCCGCGGCGGCGAGATAGGGGCCGAAAGGAATGGGAACGTTGCGATCGCGGCCGAGGAAGAGGATCAAGCTGATGCCCACCACGGCGCCGACAAGGGATGACAACAGAATCACCGCGGGCAGACACTGCCAGCCGAACCAGGCGCCAAAGGCGGCAAACAGCTTGAAGTCGCCATAACCCATGCCTTCCTTGCCGGTGATGAGTTTGAACAGATGGTAGATCGTCCACAAGCTGAGGTAGCCGGCGGCGCCACCGATGATGCTGGAGGCAGGGTCGGTGTACAGCCCGCTCAGACTCAGCAACAGTCCAATCCACACCAATGGCAGCGTCATGGAATCGGGCAGGAGCTGATGATCGAAGTCGATCATGCTCAGGGCGATCAGCGTCCAGGTGAGAAACAGGGCCGCAGCCGTTTCCCAAGTAAAACCGAAGCGCCAGGCAACCCAAGCCGAAGTGATGGCGGTGAAGGCCTCGACCAACGGGTAGCGCACGGAAATCTTGGCTTGGCAGTGGCGGCACTTGCCGCGCAACAGAAGATAGCTGAAGACCGGGATGTTATCCCACGGCGCGATGGCGTGTTGACACTTCGGGCAGTGCGAGGCCGGGAAAACAATGTTGAAGGGTTTCTTTGCCGCCTGTTCTTCCGCGGGCGGCGGCGTATCCGGATGGAGAAACTCGTGGCATTGGGCGCGCCATTCCCGTTCCATCATGACCGGCAGGCGTAGGATGACGACATTGAGAAAACTGCCGATCATCAGGCCCGTTACGAGGACCACAATCGTAAACGCGATGGGGCTGGCTTGGAGCCATTCGATGAGGGTCATGATCGAGACAATCTTCGGTTAATGCGCTGCAATCGACTCCGCTGTGGGAGCGGTTTCCTACCGCGATGCCATGCCGGCTCGATCGCGGAATAATCCGCTCCCACAATAGGAAGCCTGCGTCGCATGATGTTCGCCATCCGTGGCGCTTGCGCGCTTAAACCACGCTGCCCATTTTGAAAATCGGCAGGTACATGGCGATAACCAAACCGCCGATGAGCACGCCGAGCACCGCCATGATGATCGGTTCCAGCAAACTGCTCAAGCCGTCGACCAAGTTGTCCACTTCTTCTTCGTAAAAGTCGGCCACTTTCGACAGCATCGCGTCGAGTGAACCGGCCTCTTCACCGATGGCCACCATTTGGACGACCATGTGGGGGAACAGTCCGGTTTGTTTCATGCCCATCTGCAGCGAAATACCCGTCGCGACATCGTCCCGCATCTTCAGTATCGCCCGTTCATAGATAATGTTACCGGAGGCGCCGGCGACGGTTTGCAGCGCTTCCACCAGTGGTACGCCGGCGGCGAACATGGTCGATAGCGTCCGCGCGTAACGGGCGATCGTGGCTTTATTGACGATGTCGCCGAGCACGGGCAGCTTTAGGGACAGCTTGTCGAGGAACTCCTGGAAGGCCTTGGACCGTTTCTTGAACTGGAGCAACGCATAGACGCCTCCACCCGCGCCGCCAAAAATGGCCCACCAATAGTTCTGGAAAATATCCGACACGTCGATGACCAGTTTGGTTAGCGCCGGCAAATCCGCGCCGAAGTTTTGGAACAAGCTCTGGAACTGCGGCACAACGAAGATCATCAAGATCGCTGTCACGATGAAAGCCGCGACGACAACCGCCGTCGGGTAAAACATCGCCTTTTTGATCTTGCCCTTGATGGCTTCGATCTTTTCCTTGTACAGCGCGATCTTGTGCAGCAAGGTTTCCAGAATACCGGCTTGCTCGCCCGCCGCTACGAGATTGCAGTACAGGCCATCGAAATAGAGCGGATGCTTGCGCAACGAATCGGCCAGGGAGTTACCGCTTTCGACGTCGGCCTTTACGGTCAACACCAGATCCTGCATGGTCGGGTTCTCATGGCCGCGGCCGATGATTTCAAACGCCTGCACCAGCGGCACACCGGAGGACATCATGGTGGCCAGCTGACGGCTGAAAATAGCGATATCCTTGGGAGTGATCGATTTCTTCTTGGAGCCGAGGGAGATCGCCTTCTTTTTGATCTTGAGTGGGTTGACGCCCTGACGGCGCAGCTCCGCTTTGACCAGCGCCATGTTGGCGCCGCGGGATTCGCCCTTGACGCGATTGCCGCGGGAGTCCATGCCTTCCCATTGGAAGACGTCCATTTTTCGAGCGGGTTGTTTTGCAGTAGCCATAGCCTATTCCGTGATGACGCGATTAACTTCTTCCAAACTGGTGACGCCCAGTTTTACTTTTCTCAAGCCCGACGTGCGCAAATCCCGCACGCCTTGTTCGCGAGCAAGGTCAGCCACTTGAATAGCGTTGCCGCCTTGCATGATCAGTCTACCAATCTCCTCGGTGACCGGCATAACCTGGTAAATCCCTACCCGGCCCTTATAGCCGCCGTTGCATTTGTCGCAACCGACAGGGCCGAACAGTTCCAGATCCTGCAATTCCTCTTTCTTGAATCCCGCTTGCAGCAGCGCCGGCTCGGGAACATTGAGGGGTTGCTTGCAGTGGTTGCACAAGCGGCGCGCCAAGCGTTGCGCGGTGACCAGCGACACAGCTGACGCGATATTGAACGGCGCCACCCCCATGTTGAGTAAACGGCTCAACGTTTGAGGCGCGTCGTTGGTGTGCAGTGTCGAGAACACCATATGACCGGTTTGCGCCGCCTTGATGGAAATCTCGGCGGTTTCCAGATCTCGAATTTCGCCGACCATGATGATGTCCGGATCCTGGCGCAAAAAGGCCTTCAGGGCCGCGGCAAAGGTGAGTCCGACTCTGGCGTTGACGTTGACCTGATTAATACCGGGCAAGTTAATTTCCGCCGGATCTTCCGCTGTCGAAATGTTGCGATCGTCGGTGTTCAGTATGTTTAGGCACGTGTAGAGCGACACGGTTTTGCCCGAGCCGGTCGGTCCGGTCACGAGCACCATGCCGTAGGGGCGATAGATGGTTTTTTCGATGATTTCCCGTTGATCCGGATCGTAGCCCAGTGCCTCGATGC
>JAKACW010000081.1 GCA_021821045.1 Pseudomonadota bacterium | reverse complement strand
TCAACAGGCCGGATATAAGCGCGCAGTCGCAACCCCATCGTCAAAAACAAGAGGGCTATCTTGCAAAACAGGACGGGTCCATATAAGCGGATTTATCCGCGATTGATTCTGTGCCACCAATGAGTCGGGCGAAGAATCGCGGTAAGAAACCGCTCCCACAACACAAGGTTCAAGGCTTGTGGGAGCGGATCATTCCGCGATTGACTCGGCGAAGAATCGCGGTAAGAAACCGCTCCCACGGAATCTGAGCCTCTCGTTGTGGGAGCGGATCATTCCGCGATTCTTCCTACTCCCGCAATCGATTGAACGCGCTCACCGCCCAGAACAGGGCAATCACCGCGAATGCAATCGCCACGGCCGTGTTAGTCAGCAAGGAACCGAAAGTCTGCGCGGCAAAAAACGCCCCACGCACGCCCTCGACGCCATAGTGAACGGGATTGATGTTGGTGATGGCGGAAATCCATCCCGGCATGAATTCCTTCGGGACTAGCGCCGATGAGAAAAACATCAGCGGCAGCGTCATGAGGTTGCCCATCACGACCAAGGGCTCTTCCCGCTGCAGCACGATGGCCAAGCCGTTGGACAGTGCGGCGAACCCGACCCCCATGGCGACGATGATGATCAGACCGAGAAGCGCATTGAATACGTTGAAAAACAATTCCGCGCCGAAGAACGCGCTGACGATGATGATGATCAACGACTGAGCCAGCACTTGGATGGCCGAGTGCAGCACCCGGCTGAGTACGATCGATGCGCGATGAATGGGCGCCACCAGCATCTTGTCCACTGCGCCGGAATTGATTTCCCGCAGCAGGCTGACGCCGCTCCACGATGAGCCGAACAACACCGTCATGATGACCACGCCGGGCACGAAAAACGCCACGTAGCTGTCGGCGGGAAAGCCGGGCAGCTGGGCCATGCGGCCGAACAACTGGCCGAAGATGATCAGCCAGATCAGCGGCTGAATGAGGTTGAACAGCGACCACAACGGCGTGCGCAGCGAGATGATCAGATATTTGTGGAACAAATGTAAGGTGTCGGTTAGCACAGTGTCATCCTATTCCCGCTGATTCGATTAGTTGTGGGAGCGGATCATTCCGCGATTACTTCTTCTTGTCCCAATCCTGTTTGTCCCATTGCCCTTCCTTCCAACCGGAATCCTTGGGCCAGGATTGTTCGCCGCCCTTCTGCCAGTTCTGTTGATTCTCGCCGTTTTGCCAGTCTTGCGGCCAGGACTGCTGTTCCGATGGCGCCTCAGGCTTTGGTTGCGAAGCGTCGGCGGCCTTTGGCTGCGCCTCGGCTTGCTGCTGATCCTGCCACTTCTTCGCCCATTTGCCGCCGTCTTTGCCGGCCCATTGCTTCCACCACTCGTCGCCGCCGCCTTCTTCGGCCGGCGCGTTGAGACTGGTGCCGGTGTATTGAATGAACACGTCGTCCAGGGAGGGGCGCGACAGGGTCACGGCGTCGATCTTGGCGCCCTGGGCTTCTGCTTTCTGCAGCAACTCGGGAATGCGGTTGGCGCCGTTGTTCAGATAAACGCGCAGATTGTTGTTGTCCCACAGCGCTTTCTGCACGCCCTCGAGATTTTTGAGGTTGTAGGCGAAAGTCTGTGTGCTGACGTCAACCTCCGGAAACGTCAAACACACCGCATCGCCACCGATGCTTTGCTTGAGCTTCTCCGGCGTGTCCACCACCCGCACCGTGCCGTTGGCGATGATCGCCACGCGATGGGCGAGCTGATCCGCTTCTTCCAGGTAGTGGGTGGTCAGCAAAATCGTCAGCTTCAATTCCTTGTTGAGCTGGCGAATGTAGTCCCAGAGATTCTTGCGGGCGTGAATGTCCAGGCCCAACGTCGGCTCGTCGAGCAGCAGAATCCGCGGCCGATGGATCAGCGCCGTGGCGATGTCGAGTTTGCGCCGCATGCCGCCGGAGTACGTTGTGACGGTGCGATCGAGCGCGTCACTCAGCTCGAAGTATTTGGCCAGTTCGTCGATGCGCGTTTCGATGGTCTTTTTGTCGAGATGGTAGAGCTGACCGAACAGGCGCAGGTTCTCCCGCCCGGTGAGAAAAAAATCCACCCCCGTTTGCTGCGCCACCAAACCGATGGCCTGGCGCACCTCGTTGGGGTGCGTGTCGACGTCTTTGCCCGCGACGTGGATCTTTCCTTCATCGAAACCGCACAGTGTGGTCAGGCAGCGAATGGTCGTGCTCTTGCCGGCGCCGTTGGGGCCGAGCAGCGCGAGGATTTCTCCGGCGTGCACTTGCAGATCCAGTCCGTTCACCGCGCGGGCGCCGCCGGGGAAGATTTTTACCAGTTTCTCGATTCGTATCATGGTTGGTGGCTGCTTTCGTCCGGCGTAAAACCGGCATAAAAACAATGTGCTAAAAGTCCGCAATGAGCGCCGAAGCGAGGCTTCATGGGTTAAAATGGGCCGGCCAAAGTATATACGAAGTGGAGTGAAAAGTGACCGTAACGAACGGCCAGAGACGTTAAACGGTGCGCGTGCTCGGCATCGAGACATCGTGCGATGAAACGGCCGCCGCTTTTTACTGCGACGAGCGGGGCGTGGTCGCGCACGCGCTGTATAGCCAAGTCGAGATGCACGCGCGATATGGCGGCGTGGTGCCGGAACTGGCGTCGCGCGATCATGTGCGCAAACTCGTGCCGTTAATCCGCGAAGTCATGGATCGCGCGGGTGAGCCGGTGGATGGCGTGGCCTATACTTCCGGCCCCGGACTGGTGGGCGCCTTGTTGGTGGGCGCGGCGCTGGGGCGGAGTCTCGCTTACGCGTGGGGCGTTCCCGCTGTGGAGGTGCATCACATGGAGGCGCATTTGCTGGCGCCGATGTTGGCGCCCGATCGTCCCGAGTTTCCTTTTTTGGCGTTGCTGGTGTCGGGCGGGCACACCCAACTGGTGGCGGTGGAAGCGCTCGGGCGCTATACCTTGCTCGGTGAATCGGTGGACGATGCGGCGGGCGAAGCCTTCGACAAGACGGCCAAGCTGATGGGGCTCGGCTATCCGGGTGGTCCGGCGATTTCGAAATTGGCCCAGCAGGGCACGCCGGGGCGGTTTCATTTTCCGCGGCCAATGACCCACAAGCCGGGACTCGATTTCAGTTTCAGCGGGCTCAAGACCTCTGCGTTGAACACCTGGCAAAACCACCGCGATGAGCCCAACGCGAAAGCCGACATCGCCCGCGCGTTCGAGGACGCGGTGGTCGACACGCTGGCGCAGAAGTGCCAGCGTGCCCTGGAAGAAACGGGAATGCCCCGGTTGGTGATCGCCGGCGGCGTCAGCGCCAACGGGCCGTTGCGCGAAGCCTTGTCGCGGCTGGCGCGGGACCTTGGCGTCGAAGTGTTTTATCCGCCGCTCGCCTACTGCACCGACAACGCGGCGATGGTCGCGTATGCCGGCGCGCAGCATCTGGGCCGGGGCGAATCGGCCGGCTTGGGGATTCGCGTGCAACCGCGTTGGCCGATGATGTAGGCAGAGGAATCGCGGTTTTTTGTTGTGGGAGCGGATTCTTCCGCGATGAGTCGAGCGGGGATTCGCGGTAGGAAACCGCTCCTAAATGAGACGCCATACATGTCCAAACTGAACAGCTGGTACGAAGAACAGCAATCCGCTTATCTCTACCAGGAACTGGCCCGCGTCGAGAAGCGGCAGCCCCATCAGGGCTTGTTCGAAGCGTTGGCGAAAGCGGCGCTGGAACAGTCCGAGATTTGGGCCCAACAGATCGTCCGCGACACCGGACAAGCGCCGCCGGCGTTCAATCCGGGATTGCGCGCGCGCGTCGTTGTCCTCTTGATGCGCACAGTGGGGCCGCGCGCCATTCGGCCGGTTCTCGCCGCAATGAAGGTGCGTGGTATATCGATCTATTCCGGTCAGCACGCCCGCCCCGGACATGCCATGCCGAAGACCGTGGAGGATTTCGGTCACCGTCATCGTGGCGCAGAGACCGGCGGCAATCTTAGAGCAGCCGTATTCGGCGTCAGCGATGGCCTGGTGTCCAATGCCAGTCTCATTATGGGCGTGGCCGGCGCGGCGGCGGAGCCGCGCACATTGCTGGTGGCCGGTGTCGCCGGGCTGCTCGCGGGAGCCCTGTCCATGGCGGCGGGCGAATACGTATCCGTGCGTTCGCAGCGAGAACTGTTCGAATACCAAATCGGGCTTGAGCGCGAAGAGCTGGAAGAGTACCCGGAAGAAGAAGCGGAGGAGTTGGCGCTGATCTACAATGCGCGCGGCATTCCATTGGATCAAGCCCGCGAAGTCGCGACCAAGCTCATGGAAGACAAGGAGCACGCGTTGGATACATTGGCGCGGGAAGAGTTGGGATTGAATCCGAGTGAATTGGGATCGCCCTGGGGCGCGGCCGGATCGTCGTTCACGGCTTTCGCGCTGGGCGCCGCGGTGCCTCTGGTGCCGTTCGTCGCGGGAATTCCCGATGTGCGTGTCTCCGCGACCCTGACGCTGGGGTGTCTTTTCTTGATCGGCGCGTCGCTGAGTCTGTTCACGGGGCGCAGCGCGCTGTTGAGTGGGCTGCGCATGGCACTGATCGGCGCGGCGGCGGGCGCGGTGACATACGGCATCGGCCATGCGCTGGGTGTCGCGATATAATCCGGCGAGCAACGAAGAATCGCGGAATAATCCGCTCCCACAAAATCTGGCATCGTCCGCTGTGGGAGCGGATTATTCCGCGATTGAATCGGCAATGAATTAACCATTGGAGGGAGCAGGCGATGTTGCAGCTATATCCGGAAATAAAACCCTATGTCGCCCATTCCATTGAGGTCGACGCGCCGCACGTTCTGCATGTCGAGGAATGCGGCAACCCCGACGGCGTGCCGGTGGTATTCGTCCACGGCGGTCCGGGCGCCGGCTGCGAAGACTACCATCGCCGCTTTTTCGATCCCGAGGTTTACCGCATTGTGTTATTCGATCAACGCGGCTGCGGTCGTTCCACGCCCCACGCGTCTCTGGAGGACAATACGACCCAAGCATTGGTCGCCGATATGGAAACCATTCGCACCAAGCTCGGTATCGACAAATGGGTCGTGTTCGGCGGTTCGTGGGGTTCGACGCTGGGCCTGGTCTACGCCGAGACCCATCCCAATCGCGTTCTCGGTTTGATCCTTCGCGGTATTTTTCTGTGCCGCCAACAGGATATCGACTGGTTTTACCAAGACGGATGTCATCGTGTTTTCCCCGATTATTGGAATTACTTCCTGCGGCCCATTCCCGAGGAAGAACGGGGCAACATGCTCGAGGCGTATCACAAACGTCTGGTCGGCGACGACGAAGTGGCGCGCATGGCGGCGGCAAAAGCGTGGTCGATCTGGGAAGGGCGCTGCGCCACTTTGGTGCCACGGCAGAGCGTGGTCGATCACTTCGCCAACCCGCACACGGCGCTGAGTTTGGCGCGCATCGAAGCCCATTATTTCGTCAACAACAGTTTCTTGGCAGACGATCAGATATTGCGCGATGCCCGTAAACTCGAAGATATCCCCGGCGTCATTGTGCACGGCCGCTACGATATGGTTTGTCCCGTGGATCAAGCCTGGGCGCTGCACAACGCATGGCCTCAGGCGGAGCTGACCATCGTGCCCGATGCGGGTCATTCCGCCACCGAGCCGGGCATCGTGGATGCCTTGATCAAAGCGACTCGGCAAATGGGTGAGATGATGCGATGATCGGTTTGCTGCAGCGGGTGAGCGGGGCGCGTGTTGACGTCGGTGGGAAGGTAGTCGGTGAGATCGGCAAGGGCATCCTCGTTCTGATCGGCGTCGAGCGCGGCGACACCACCGCGCAAGCCGATCGTCTGCTGGAGCGACTGTTGGGTTACCGCGTGTTTCCGGATGGCGAGGATAAGATGAATCTCTCTGTTGCTGATGTCGGGGGAGGGCTGCTACTGGTGCCGCAGTTCACGCTCGCCGCCGACACCGAAAAGGGCACGCGGGCCAGTTTTACGCCCGCCGCGGCGCCGGAAGAGGGCGCGCGTTTGTTCGAGTATTTACTGGTGCAAGCGCGCAAGAAGAACAGCATCGTCGCGGCGGGGCGCTTCGGCGCGGATATGCAGGTGACGCTTACAAACGATGGGCCGGTGACGTTTTGGCTGCGGGTGAAACCGCGGGCGGAATGAATTATCGCTGATTGTTGTGGGAGCGGATCATTCCGCGATTGAGTCGGGCGATGGCGATGACTCTATCGAAGAATCGCGGTAGGAAACCGCTCCCACGGTGTAGAGCATGTCGTGTTGTGGGAGCGGATCATTCCGCGATTGTTCTTCCAGAGAGACTCTGTGACCTATGGCGCTTTACGTAATCGGCGACGTCCAAGGCTGCTACGACGAACTGCAGCGCTTGCTCGAACAAATCAACTACGACCCAAGCGCCGACACCCTTTGGTTCACCGGCGACCTGGTCAATCGCGGCCCCCAATCCCTGCAAGTGCTGCATTTCGTGAAATCCCTCGGCGCCCACGCGCTGACGGTCCTGGGCAATCATGATCTGCACATGCTGGCCGTGGCGGAGCACACTGAGAAATATCGCCGCAACGACACGTTCCGCGATATTCTGGATTCCAGCGATCGCGACGAGGTGTTGCATTGGCTGCGACAACAGCCGCTGGTGCATTTCGATACGACGCGCAATCTGCTGCTGGTTCACGCCGGATTGGATCCCGCTTGGACCGCCGAACAGGCGCGGTCGTACGCCGGCGAAGTCGAAGCGGTGCTGCGCGGCGAGCGCTATCACAAGTTTTTCGCTCACATGTACGGCAACAAGCCCGATCGCTGGGATCCGAGCCTAACCGGCTGGGATCGTCTGCGTTTCATCACTAACACGCTCACTCGCTTGCGCTACTGCGATTACGACGGCCATCAAATTCTCGACGCCAAAGGGCCGCTCGGCACTCAGCCCGCGGGATACCATCCATGGTTCGAAATCGCGCACCGCAAGGCGGTAGACACGCGCATCGTGTTCGGCCATTGGGCGGCATTGGGCGCGGCCAAGCATGGCGATAACGTCTACTCCGTTGACAGCGGCTGCGCCTGGGGCGGGGCGCTGTCGGCGTTGCGGTTGGAGCCGGATATCGCGTTTAGCGGCGTTGAGTGCGAGAAGAAATCCGAGATTGATTAACTGGCAAAGAATCGCGGTAAGAAACCGCTCCCACGGTGAACGCGCAGTTGTTGTGGGAGCGGATCATTCCGCGATTGAGTCGGGCGAAGAATCGCAGTCGTCGCTACGGGCATCCTGCCCTCTCGCGACATTCGCACATCCATGTGCATCAGAAACCGCTCCCACGGTGAGCTCGCAGTCATTGTGGGAGCGGATCATTCCGCGATCGACTCGGCGAAGAATCGCGGTAGGAAACCGTTCCCACCGTCCTAGCTCGCGCCTAGCCAGTCCTTCGGCTTCAGATACACATCATACAACTCCGCCTCCGGCGTGCCCGGTTTCGGGTGCCAGTCATAGCGCCACTTCACCAGCGGCGGCAGCGAAACCAATATTGATTCCGTGCGTCCGCCGGTTTGCAGGCCGAACAGCGTTCCACGATCGTAAACCAAATTGAATTCGACATACCGCCCGCGGCGATAAAGCTGGAAATCCCGTTCCCGTTCGCCATACGGTGTGTCTTTGCGCCGAGCGACGATCGGGCGATAGGCTTTGATGTAGTGATCGCCGACGCTGCGCATAAAGGCGAAGCATTTGTCGAAACCCCACTCGTTCAGATCATCGTAGAACAGCCCGCCGATGCCGCGCGGTTCGTTGCGGTGCTTGAGGTAAAAATATTCGTCGCACCACTTCTTGAATCTGGGGTAGACATCGGCGCCGAAGGGCGTGCAGGCATCCCGTGCCACGCGGTGCCAGTGCTCGCAATCGGTCTCGAAGCCGTAATACGGCGTCAGATCGAAGCCGCCGCCGAACCACCACACCGGATCGGCGCCGGGTTTTTCGGCGATGAAGAAACGCACGTTGGCGTGGGACGTCGGCGTGTAGGGGTTGCGCGGATGGATGACCAACGACACGCCCAGGGCTTGAAACGATCGCCCGGCCAGTTCCGGCCGATGAGCCGTGGCGGATGCAGGCATCGCTTTGCCGTGAACATGGGAAAACAGCACGCCGCCTTTTTCGAGAACTGCGCCTTCCTCGAGCACCCGGCTGACACCGCCGCCACCTTCCGGGCGATCCCATTTGTCTTCGACGAATTTGCCGGTGCCGTCCTCGGCGGCCAGTTCGTCGCAGATATTTTTTTGCAGCGAGAGCAGATATTTTTTGACCGCGTCGACATCAGGCGTCGTCATGTTGGTTTCCCCTTGAACATTATGAGCGGATCACTTTGCCCGTGCGGGCGTCGCGTATCTCGCTGGGTTGCTTATGCGGGCCCGCGTCTCCGGGAACGATGTAATCGACCAGGCCCGAAAAGTGGCGGACGACTTGCAGATAGCGCCGCTGCGGCGGCTCGCCATGAAAGTTGGCGCTCGTCGATACCACAGGGCCGACGCGTTCGCACAACGCGGCCGCCGTCGGATGGGTTGTCACCCGCAGCGCCAAGGTGTGACCGGGGCCATACATCAAATCGGGCAAACCTGGTTCCGCGTCGAATACCCAAGTGACCGGGCGCGTTGACTTGGTGCGAACCTGTTTCATGTGCTCTTTGCTCGGTTCCCGCACAAAAGCCAAGAGTTGGTCCCACGATGCGCCGATCAAAATGAAGCCGGCGTGACGGCGGCGGCCTTTCAGAATCATCAACCGCGCCAGCGCCGGTTCGCAGAACGGATCGCAGCCCAGGCCGAACACCGTCTCGGTGGGGTAGGCGATGACGCCGCCGTGGGACAGCGACTGCTCGGCCTTGATGAGCGGCAGACGATACATTTACCGTTGCGCCTCCCGCGCCACGGCGCGATAACCGATATCGCGGCGAAACTGCGCGCCGTTCCACGTGATCTTGTTGACATACTCGTAAGCTTTGCGCTGTGCCTCGCGTACATTTGCGCCAAGCGCCGTCACGCACAACACGCGGCCGCCGTTGGTCACCACCTGATCGCCTTTCAATTGTGTTCCGGCATGGAAAACTTTGACGTTGGCAGGTGTTTGCGCGGGCAAGCCCTCGATGGCGTCGCCCTTGCGGTAGGCATCCGGGTAGCCGCCGGCCGCCATCACGACACCAAGCGCCGGCCGCGTATCGAACTCAATCGTATGCCGGCTGAGCTGGCCTTTCACCGCCGCCGCGCACAACGCAACCAGATCGGATTTCAAACGCATCATGATGGGCTGCGTTTCGGGATCGCCGAAGCGGCAATTGAATTCCAACACGTTGGGCGTGCCATCCGGCGCGATCATCAAACCCGCGTACAGAAAACCCAGATAAGGGATGCCGTCTTTTTCCAAGCCGCGAATGGTCGGTTCGATCACTTCCTTCATTACCCGATCGTGCATGGCCGGAGTCACGATGGGCGCCGGCGAATAAGCGCCCATGCCGCCGGTGTTCGGTCCGCGATCGCCGTCGTCGCGCGCTTTGTGATCCTGGGATGAGGCGAACGGCAGAATCGTCTTGCCGTCGGTCATGATGATGAAGCTGGCTTCTTCGCCTTGCAGAAACGCTTCGATCACCACCTTGTTGCCCGCGCTGCCGAAAGCGTGGTCGCCCAGCATGGACCGCACAGCGTCGCGCGCTTCGTCGCGGCTTTGGGCGATGATGACCCCTTTGCCCGCCGCCAAACCGTCGGCTTTGATCACCACGGGGATGGGTTGGTTGTTCAAGTAATCCAGTGCGGCGGATAAGTCGGTGAATTCGCGATAGCTCGCTGTCGGGATGCGGTGACGGGTCAGAAAAGCTTTGGTGAACGCCTTTGAGCCTTCCAACTGAGCCGCGTCTTTGGAGCAGCCGAAGCACGCCAGGCCCTGGGCGGCGAAGGCATCGGCAATGCCGGCGACCAGCGGCGCTTCCGGGCCGACGATGGTGAGATCTATGCTATTATCCGCGGCGAAGGTGAGCAGGGCGGGGATATCTTCCGCGCCGATGTCGACGTTTGAAACATTCGGCTCCAAAGCGGTGCCGCCGTTCCCCGGAGCGACATAAACGTGGCTGACGAGCGGTGATTGGGCGGCTTTCCAAGCCAGGGCATGTTCCCGGCCGCCACCGCCGACAATGAGCACCTTCATTCAAGCGTTCCTTTATTATTGCGGTCAGAAATTCCCGGAGACGGGGCTGTGCATGATAACGTATGGCGGGATCGATATCCAAATTAAAAACATATAAGTTTCATTGTGATAGATGGTTATTGGTTGGCGGTGGGCATGCACGCCTGCGGCATGTACTAATTGACCCAGCAAGCGAATTTATTAAATAAAGGTGTTCCATCGAGCGATGCTCGAGACTTTTTGCCGGGGGAAGGTAAATGTCCAAACGTTTATTCAATCGGGCCGCGCTGGTTAGCGCGATTCTCGCCAATGTTGCTGTCGTCTCGCCGTCGTGGGGCGTGACTTTTACGGTTAACGCGTTGAACGACGCCGTCGATGCTAACCCGGCGGATGGTCAGTGTGCCACCGCCGCCGGCACCTGCACGTTGCGTGCGGCGGTTATGCAAGCTAACGCGACTCCGGGGGCGGACATCATTCAGCTTGGCGTGACGCAGCCTAACGCGCCTTATGTGTTGAACATTCGTACCGTTAGCCCTCTTCCCTGGGGTGGTGATTCAATTGTTACTGAAGGCGATTTGGACATCACCGAGAGTCTGACCATCCGTGGCGCGAACACCGATGCCGCCCAGACGGTCATTGATGCCGGCGGCGCGGCCGGCCTGTTGGACCGCATATTCGAAATCCGACCCGCGTTTGGCCCAACGGCGGGCCAAGCCATCGAAGTCGTGATGGAGAATTTCACCATCACCCGCGGCTATGTGCCGCAGGACAGCTATGGCGGCGGCGGAATTCTCGTTTACAACGTCGTCAACGGGCCAACCGTGGCGCCTCCGCCGAAACTGACACTGCGCAACATGGTGTTGTTTCGAAACTTCGCCAACTCCACCGGTTCGGGTCTGTCCAGTTTCGATGGCGATGTCACAATCGAAGACAGCGTCATTCGCGAGAACACCAGTTCGTTCGTCTTTAATAACACTTCGGGCATTAATCCCGGCCAGCCCGTCGGTCAATTGGTCGGCGGCGGTGCGGGCGGCGGTTTGGCGGCCTGGGGTGGCGCGATGACCGTGCGGCGCACGCTTATCGACGCCAATCGATCCCAAGTCGGCGGCGGTGTTTATACCCAGGATGCATCCGCGACGCCGACCAAAGTATTGATTGAAGATTCGGTGATTTCCGCCAACCAAGGGTTTCTCGGCGCCGGGATCTTTTCCATGGCGCGCGGCACATTCGATTTGGGCAGCGGCCCCAGCGCCCAATATGGCATGACGCTGAATCGCGTCACGATGGAGACCAACATTGCCGAGTTTGCGGGCGGTGCCATATATAACGTGGGCAGCACGTTGATGACCAATGCCATCGTCAGCTCCAACCAGGCGCTGGATGTGCCGGGGAATCCCGTTTATCGCAATAGAGGCGGCGGCGTGTACAACAGCGGGCGCGTCATGCACATTGTCGGCAGCACCATTGCCGGCAACGAGGCGCAGGATCGCAGAACGGAGGGTGCCGACGCCAACGCCGCGCTCGGCGGCGACGAAATCTTCTTGGACTATTTAAACGGCACAGGTAGCCTGCAAAATGCCGCTCGTTTCAGTTTCACCATTCAGAACACGATTATCGGTGACGGTCCGCCCGCGCCTCCGGATGAGGGTGCCGGCATTGATGACAACTGCCACGGCCCGACCGGTTACGCCGCCTATATCACTTCATTGGGCAACAACATCGACAGCGGTAGCACCTGCTTCGTCGCTCCGGTTGCTGCGCAGGGGTTTGGAATTCTCAGCGTTCAATCGACAGACATCGTCAATCCACCTGCCGGCGTTGGCCTGGGGACATTAGCCGACAACGGTGCCCGGTCTGCCGTGGCGGGCGGAGCAACCATCAAGACTCGCGCGCTTCAAACAGGAAGCCCGGCCATCGGCACCGGTGCCGGCTGCCCGGGCAGCGACGGTCGCGGTTTCGCCCGCGTCGGCGCCTGCGACATCGGATCATTCCAAGTCAACGTCGATCGGACGCAGCTCGGCAATGCTGCACCGTATGCGGCGGCCGACCTGATCTCCGCCACCGCCGGCAGATCGGTGACCATCAATGTGCTGTCCAATGACCGCGATCCCGATGGCAACGGTCTGCTGACATTAGTGCCCAACGGCCTCACCGCTCCAGCGAATGGAACGGCGGTTGTGTCGGGAACGAGCGTGATCTACACGCCGCAAGCGGGCTTCGGCGCAACGGTGCCGGCTGAAGATACCTTCACCTACAGTGTGAGCGATGGGACGTTGACCGGCACTGGTACAGCGACTGTCGTGGTGTATCCGCCGGGGACCAACAATCCGCCGACGCCGGAACGGGATAGTGCCACGGTCTTTTCCGGGGTAAGTGTCAGCATCGATGTGCTGGCGAACGACTTGGTCGGCGATCGCAACAACCTGAGCGCCGATCGCGGCGACGTGCTGCGGTTGGTGTCCGCGACGTCGGGCAACCCAGGTGCGGGCGATCTAAAGGCGACGGGATCGAGTGTTGTTTTTCGATCCAACGGCGGTTTTGTTGGCCAGGTGCCCTTCACCTATGTCGTGGACGACAATCGCCACCTCCTGGACGGTAACGGCCGGGCTACGGGTACCGGTACGATTATCGTGGTGGCGAATGCGAGCGCGGCGGACCCTCCGGCGAGTACCGGGCCGCAGGTTGATGACATAACACTGTCGGTTGCTCCAGGTAACACCGATTCTAAGGCGATCAACGCCTTCGATCCCACCAATCCTACGCCCGTGTTTACTTACTCCCTCGAAACCTTGCCCACGCAAGGGGAGGCGAAGATCGATAATGCGGACATCTTTTGGCAGGTGAGATACACGGCGTCGGCAACAGCGACTCCGGGCTCGACCGACACGTTCACCATTGGTGTATCCAACGGCACTGAGAAGGGCGAGGCGGTGGTGAAAGTGAATATCATCGCGGCGACCACGACACCGGGAACCGGCAATCAGCCGCCTCCGGGCAGTGGCCAGGCGCCCGTTGCGACTGCGACGGAAGTGGAAATGAATCGTGCTGCGGGGCGGGTCAGTGGGTCGGTGGCCCCAACGGGCAATCCCGGGAATTCGCCACGTTATATTCAGGTTAGCAATCCCGCCAACGGCCGAGTGGTGTCCTTCAGCGGTTCAACGGGCGCGTTTACCTATGAGGCCACCTCGCTGACGGCGACCTCAGATAGCTTTAGGTTTGTGGTTGAGACCGGCGCCGGAGCGTCGCTGCAGCGTTCTGCGGAAGCAACCGTGACTATCAAGTTCGTTGGCGATGCGCCGGCCGCAGGCACCCCCGGCACCGGCGACACGACCAACCCCGGAACCAACCCTCCGCCCTCCAGCAACTCAAGCGGTGACGGCGGCGGTGCTTTGGATCCCGCATGGTTAGCCCTGCTGTTAGCACCCATGTTCCGGCGCCGGCAGCGTTAACTCCGCAGTTGTTGGTTTATTGTGGGAGCGAATTCCTTTCGCGATCGAATCGCCAGTGACGCCGATTCAAGCGAAGAATCGCGAAATGATTCGCTCCCACGACTAAAGCGCGTCTTACTGTGGGAGCGGTTTCCTACGACGCACACGGATGTGCTAGTGTCGCGAAAGGCATGGATGCCGAAAGCGACCCGCGATTCGATGCCGATCCCCCCGGCGTCAGCTCCCCGGTAGCGGGTGGCTGATCAGAGTAGGGACAATCAATGAATGTTAACCAGAGTTATTACAAGATGAGCAAACATTAGTAACTTTGGATAACATTCCTAAATATGGATCGCCTGGGGGTCACGGTGCAGAGCGTTGCGCCCATCCGCAATGCGTTGATCAAGGAGGGCATGATCTACAGTCCGGCGCACGGCGATACCGCATTTACCGTGCCGCTGTTGGGCGACTTCATGAAACGCATCATGCCGGCAGTCGTCAAGCCTTCGCGGACTTATTCTCAACGCCGCTTCTCATCGCGAAATGATTCGCTCCCACGAGGAAGGTGGCGTGTACCGTAGCACGCCGCGCAGATCGTCCTGCGGGCTGCGCCTCGTGAATTTCGCTCGATTCAATGCTCGGCCAAATTTCGCGCCGCCCGTAGCAGCCCGTCGAAAATCGGCTCGGCGATTTCCGCTGGGAAGCCCGCCGGCAGTTGTCCGGCGACGCTCTCGATGACCGCGTCGAGCCGTTCCAAGGCCTCATCCATAATGGCCTGCATGGCGGACTGGGCGAATCGCACCTGGCCGGCTTGTTCGAGCCAGTGTCGAGGCAGGATCTCCTGCCAGCGATAGTGCTTGTTCTTCCCGCGAATGGCCATGGCCATGCGCAGTTTCGGCTCCTCGAGCTGGCGTTTGGCAACCAGCGGATAGGCGGAGATCACGTCATAAACGGGAGTGAGTTGGAAGCGTCCGCCGGCCTTGAGGAAGAGGCTGAAATTCTTGGCGTGTCCGTCGATGGCACCTAACAGCCAAAAAAGGAACACCCTGAGCATAAACTGATGGCGGTCGGCCTCCGGTTGCAACGCGCCGGTGAGCAGGTCCATGATCGCGGCAATGCCGGGACCGCCGTCGTTTTCGTATTTCAGCGCCGCTGCGGTGCCCGTTGCCTGACACATGTCTTCCACGGGATGACGGATAAGCCAGGTGCCGTCTTTCGCGAGTGTTCTGTCGAAGCGCTCGACGACGAGGGCCTTGGTATCTTCGAAGCGGGCGATCTCGCATTTGGGTACCGGCAGATCGAATGCGCGCAACAGTTGTAGGCACAGCCATTCGTTTTCTACGCTGTCGCGCAGGTCGATGTTTTGATGGCTGATGTGACCTATGGGAAGTTTTAGAATGTGGGTGGTTGGGGTGGTGCCCTGGGGGCGATGCCACTGGTTTTGATGCCACAGCAGAGCGGTTTTTTCTTGCGCGCCGGCGAGCGAGATCCGAAAGTCTTCGTCGCCTGACATTCCCAGGGGCAGCGCCTTATAGTTGCGCAGTTCTTCGGCGATGGCTTGCTCGGTCAAAGGCTGACCCTCAATCTTCTTGACGTTGAGTTCAGTCCGTTCGGGCAGCAGTTGGATGGCGCCAAGGCAGTCGCGGCCGATGTGGGCGAGCAGGTCGTAGGCTTGGTTCGACGCGGCACCGAAGCGGGCCTGAATGCGATTGCGAATATCCAGGCTATCGGGCAGAAGGTTGTCGAAGAAGTTGTAAACAACAGCGCCCTTGTGTCGTTTGGCGGTAAGCGGCAGAGTGAGCGACAGCGGGATGGCTTCGCGCAGCGCGAGCCAGGAATCGTGATAAACGAATTCTTGCGCGCCGCTTTTGCGCTGGATGTACTCGCCGACCTCGCGGCCATTCATATATATGTATAGCGAGGCCACTACCACGGCTCCTCGACTTGATTGGCGCGCGCTTCGCGCGGAGCCAGATGCAGCTCAAGCCCAAGCGCGGCCATGTACCGGAACAGCGTCTCCAGGCGCACGGACGCAACGCCGGCTTCGATCCGCGAGATGGTCTTTTGCGGGATGCCAAACTTTTCGCCGGCTTGGCTCTGGGTTAAAGCTTGGGCCTTGCGGTGCTGGCGCAGCGTGTTGCCCAAGGTTTGGGGCGAGGTGATGGGGATCATGGGAGCCTCGTATATAACAGTTCTGTTATGTGGCCAATTTATAACATATGCGTTATAAAAATGAAATATAGCGGTTCTGTTATAGATCGGCGTTCTCCCATTAGGTGTTCCAGCCTCGGTTTGGCGTTTTCGGCTGGCCCACTTTCGGCATAAATCTCGATCAAATTGGCGAAAAGCCTAGCTAGCTGATAATTTTTCGAGATCCGTGATAGGATTTCGGCAAATTCTGTCAATTAGTCATTATTTATTAGGATGGATATGACGCCCTTAGGTTATGCGGAAGTTATCCGCCGGTTGGGCCTGCGTGCCCGACCGTTACCTCGGCCCGCCTTTATTGGCTCGGCGGTGAACCGGCGTGTTGATGCTGAAGACAAGGTGCTTTTTCCCGTCGGGGTCGCCGTGGACGATACGCCGGTCGGCCATCTTGAATTTGGGCTTCGTCACGAAGGCGTTAACCTTGAAGTTATCGCGCTGGCTTTCAATCATATTACGCCCGACCAGTTGATTCACCGTTTTCGGCAAGCTCCCAACGGCGAGTTTATTCGCCGGCTGTGTTTTTTTTGGGAATGGCTGAAGGGGCAGCCTTTAGATGCAAACGTAGGAGTCTCAGCCAAGTACGTTGACGCGTTTCCACGGGCCGATTATGTCGTGGCGACTAAACCAACGCGAAACCGAGAATATCGCGTAAATGACAACGGGCTGGGCAATCCGAGGTTTTGTCCGGTCGTATCACGCAGCGTCTTTGACGCAATGCCTTCCTTGGTCGCGCTTTTGGAGCGCGCACGGAACGACGCCAACGAGTACCGGGCGGACGGCATATATGATCGGGCAATTCACTATCTTTATTTGTCCGAAACGCGGAGCAACTTTGCGATCGAAAAGGAGACGCCGAGCTCCAACAAGGAGGAGCGATTCGTTCAGCTCTTACATCGTGCGAGCGAACAGGCGATAGTTTCAGAAGAGTGGCTGGTGGAGCTGCAAAACGCTGTCGTTCGCGATGCGTTCAGTCGCGAAGCGAGTTACCGCAGCCGGCAGAACTGGCTCGAGGATCGCGCCGGAACGGTCACCTTCCTTCCCCCTTCGCCTCAGATGCTCCCCGGACTCATAGCGGGGTGGGAGGAATTCGTCAACGACACCGCGCGGGAAATCGATCCTCTGGTAAAAATCGCCTGTGCATCGTTTGGTTTCGTATATTTGCATCCATTCATGGACGGGAATGGCAGGCTTCACCGATTTCTCATTCATCAGTTGCTGGCCAGGAGTTTTTCTTCGCCAGACTCGCTCATTATTCCGGTATCGGCGGTCATTCTGCGCAACTTGCCGGAGTATCTGCGGGTGCTGAACGACTTTTCGCGGCCGGTAACCGCGCTTTGGGAGTATCGCCGAACTGATCAAGGCCCTGACATCTTGAGTTCGCCTGGTGACGTGCCCTACCGCTTTTTCGTCGCCGACAACGAGGTTCGCTTTATCGGCGACATGATTAGACGGGCAGTCGAACAGGAGATACCCAATGAAGTCGCGTACCTGCAGGGGTATGACCGCGCATTTGAGGGCATTGACCGAGCGTTCGATATTTCACAACAGGAGATATCAGCGTTGATTCGTATGATTCACAGCAACGGCGGTGAACTGTCGCAGCATCGTCGCAAGCAATACGCACACTTGCCGGCCGAGGTGCTGGACGGCGTGCTATCCATCGTTCGGGAGGCATTCGGTTTTTCGACGCGGTGACAAGGGCGATCGCGACAATGGCGAGCATCCCGCTAGTTCTTGACCTCTGCCTTGATTGCCTGCCAGTCGTAATCGAGTGCCTGGTAGTCGCCAGTTGCTGACTCCGTGGCCGCTCGCAGCGCTTCCATGCGATCCATCGGCGCCGGATGAGTCGACAGCAGTGCAATGCTTTCTCCATTTCCCTGTGCCAGATTCTCAAAGAAGCGCAATAATCCGCTTGGATCGATTCCCGCTTCGCGCAATGCGTCTACGGCTTTCGCGTCCGCTTTCGTTTCGTGATCCCGGCTGAAGCTGAGGGAGGCGAGATTTCGCGATAACTCGGCAAGCACGCTCTCGCCCCAATCACCAAGTGCGAGCTTTATGGTTAGCGCCAGTCCCGCTTGCTTGACCAGTTGTTTGAGCGAGTGGCGCTGTTCGACGTGCTGCACTTCATGGGCCAGCACGCCCGCCAGTTCTTCGGCCGATTCGGCCGACTCGATCAGGCCGCTGTTCACCACCACGTAGCCGCCGGGCACGGCGAAGGCGTTCACCGTTGGGTCGTCAGCGACAAACCAGTGATAGGTGTAGGCGGAGCCCGCGGTGAGTTTGGCGCCGATCTCCTCGATGACGCGTTGAACGTCCGGGGCGTTCAACAAGGCCATTTGCTGCGTCGTTTGTTTGAACGCGATGTCGCCGAACTTTTGCTCCATTTCCAAGGGAATTTGGTCGGTGATCCACTGCGCGATCGCGTCTGAACGAGCAAGAAACAGGGCGAGCAGCAGGAACGGCAGGGCGACGATGAAACCCAGCGCCAGCGCGCCCAGGCGAAAACCTCGGTTCACTCGCTTCACGCCTTGCTGCCAGCGGTCGAGTTGGTTTTTCAGTGCCGCTGGTGCGTTCTCGACCAGCGACGTGAAGGCTTTGGCATCAGACGGTACGATAGTCCAATTGCCACCGTCGCCCTTCCAGCTCAACTGCAACTGCTGGTGGTCGAAGCCGCCGCCCGTAATGCTGCACGACTTCCACGGCAAGCGGATCAGCCGGCCGTCGATGGTGAGCACCAGTTGTTCGATTTGCGCTTCGGCGGTGGTGCGTCGTCCTTCCGGCGCCAGGCCGGGGCCATAACATTGACAGGCGAATGTTGGGTTAGTGGTTGTCGCCGTCAAGCAAGCCTCCTAATCCGCCGAGTAAGGAACCTTCGCCGACGCGGCTGCCGCCGGCGGCGGGGGAGGCTTTCACGATGCGGTCCGCAAGACGACTGAGGGGCAAGGATTGCAGCCAAATTCTGCCCGGTCCCTGGAGGGTGGCGAAGAACAAGCCTTCGCCGCCGAACAGAGCGGTTTTCACTTTGCCGACGTACTGGATGTCGTAGGTGACCGAGGGTTGCATGGCGACGATGCAGCCGGTGTCCACCCGCAGGGTTTCGCCCGGTGCGAGGGTGCGTTCCATCAGCGCGCCGCCTGCGTGGACGAAAGCGAGGCCGTCGCCGTCGAGTTTCTGCATGATGAAGCCTTCGCCGCCGAACAGGCCGGTGCCGATTTTCTTTTGGAACGCAATGCCCAGGGATACGCCCCGCGCCGCGCACAGGAACGAATCCTTTTGGCAGATCAGCGTGCCACCCAGGGTGCTGAGGTCCATGGGGAGAATCTTGCCGGGGTAGGGGGCCGCGAACGCGACGCGCCGCTTGCCGTTGCCCTGGTTCAGATAGATCGTCGTGAACAGCGACTCGCCGGTGAGCAGCCGTTTGCCGGCGCCGACCAGTTTGCCCAGCAATCCCGGCGACGCTTGGCGGGAGCCGTCGCCAAAAATCGTTTCCATCTCGATGTTGTCGTCCATGTACATCATGGCGCCGGCTTCGGCGATGGCCGCTTCTTGCGGGTCCAACTCGATCTCCACATACTGCATGTCGGACCCATAGATGTGGTAATCAATTACGTCCATTGCCACGGGTATACTCCTCTGAGACTGGTTGATTGAATTTTATCGGGGGATCGATACTTGGCAATACTCCAGAAAGGCGAATGCAGATGTCGATGAGCGGGGTGGG
>JAKACW010000016.1 GCA_021821045.1 Pseudomonadota bacterium | reverse complement strand
GAAGGCATTACGCCATTACTTGGCCAGCCATCAGAGCAACAGAAACGATGATACCGGCGAGACCCACAACGAGAGAAAAGGTGTATTCCATGATACATCTCCAATTTGCTGTTATACCCAACATGACCATCATCTTTTTTGTTTGCGCGCCACCCTCGACGCAGGCAATACATTAGCAAACCAGTAAACAATAATGCAACTTTTCCGAGCAATCCGGTCATCTTTTAACTGATTGTTTATTAAGACTATTTTGACACAATAAAATTGTACTCTGTACACTATGGACAGATTTTTTTAATGCGCGAACCGGGAAACATCACGCAACTTCCTTTCCCTATGGCACCATATGGCGCCAAGCCCACCTCTTCGGAAAGGCCACGACGGCGGTGCTAAGTATTGATAATCAGGACACTTTCGTAAGCTGGTTTCGCGCCTCGTCGCCCTACATTCACGCCTTCAGGGGCCGCACCTTTGTCGTCACCTTTGGCGGGGAAGCGGTGGACGACGAGTCATTCCCAAACTTGATCCATGACATCGCCCTGCTCTCCAGCCTGGGCGTCCGGCTCGTTCTGGTCCACGGCGCCCGTCCGCAAATCGAACGCCGGCTGAAAACCGCCAAAGTCAAACCGCTCTATTCGGCCGGACTGCGCATCACCGAACCTCAGGCCATGCCCAGCGTGATGGAAGCGGTGGGGGCAGTCCGCGTGCAAATCGAGGCCCTGCTGTCGATGGGATTGGCCAATTCGCCGATGGCCGGCGCGCGCATTCGCGTTGCCTCGGGGAATTTCGTGACGGCGAAGCCACTGGGCGTCCACGAGGGAGTCGATTACGGGTTAACCGGCGAAGTGCGGCGCGTGGACGCGGAGGCCATCAAGCAGCGTCTCGATAGCGGCGCCATCGTGTTGATCTCGCCGCTGGGCTACTCGCCCACCGGCGAGGTGTTCAATCTCACGGCGCTGGAAGTGGCCACCGAGGTGGCGAGCGCCTTGCACGCCGACAAGCTGCTGTGCCTGACAGAGAAAACCGGGCTGAAGGACAGCCGCAAAAAATTGATGCGCCAACTCAGCATGTCCGACGCGGCGACCATGCTGAACGGACGCGCTCGCCTCAACGCGGAGGACCGCGCCCACTTGGAGGCCGCTTTCAGCGCCTGCCAGAACAAAGTCCGCCGCGTGCACCTTGTCGACCGCCATGTCGACGGCGCGCTGCTGTTGGAGCTGTTCACGCGGGACGGCATCGGTACCCTGATCAGCGGCGATGTCTACGAGGGCACACGCCAAGCGACCATCGAGGATGTCGGCGGAATTCTGGAGCTCATCAAACCGCTGGAAGAAGCCGGCATCTTGGTGCGCCGTTCGCGCGAACAGCTCGAGCTCGAAATCGGCCGCTACAATGTCATCGACCGCGACGGCACTATCATCGGCTGCGCGGCGCTGTTTCCTTTTAGCGAAGAAAATACCGGCGAATTGGCCTGCCTTGCCGTTCATCCCGACTATCGGCGGGGCGGTCGAGGCGATGCCCTGCTGCAATACACGGAAGCGCAAGCGCGGCAACTTGGATTACACAGCTTGTTCGTACTGACTACGCGGGCGATCCAGTGGTTTCAAGAGCGCGGCTTCACGGTCAAAGACAAATCCCACTTGCCGGGCAAACGCCAGGCGCTGTACAACTTGCAGCGCAATTCGAAGGTCTTGCTAAAACCCCTGGACTGATCTCCACGAGGTCACCGGCGCGCTTTGACCAGCTCTCCCAAACCGGCGGTTTCCAGCTCTTCCTCGAGAAAGTCCCGCACGGAACGGGCGTCGGACAGTTGCAGTGCATGGCGCGCGATCGCCCGGCACCGTTCGTAACTGATGCTGCGCACGACCCACTTGACTCGCAGCAAACTGGCCGAACTCATGCTCAGACTGCGCACACCCAACCCAATGAGAATGGGCGCCGCGTACGGGTCACCCGCCATCTCGCCGCATACGCTAACCGGTTTGCCATGGCGTTCAGCCTGCGCCACGACGTGGGCCAGCGCGGCAATAACCGCAGGATGCAGCGCATCATAGAGCGAGGCGACACGGGAATTATTCCGATCGACCGCCAGCAAATACTGCGTCAAATCGTTGGTGCCGACGGAGAAAAAGTCCACTTTCGGCGCCAATCGATCCATTAGAAACAACGTCGACGGCACTTCGATCATCATGCCGATTTTCGGCCGCGCCAACGGCTCGCCTTCGGCGCACAATTCGGCGAACGCGCGATCGATGAGCTTCAACGCTTCGTCGACCTCACCGATCTGGCTGATCATCGGCAATAGAATGTGCAAGTTGTCCAAGCCGCGACTGGCTCGCATCATGGCGCGCAATTGGACCAGAAATATTTCGGGGTGATCCAGCGTGACGCGAATGCCGCGCCAACCCAGAAACGGATTGTCTTCCTTGATGGGAAAATAGGACAGGCTCTTGTCGCCGCCGATGTCTAGGGTGCGCAGCACCACCGGCCGGGGCGCAAAGGCTTCGAGTATTTGCCGATAAGTCTCTTGCTGCTCGTCCTCGCTGGGGAAGCGTTCCCGCACCATGAAGGGAAACTCGGTGCGATAGAGTCCGATCCCCTCGGCGCCGCTGCTTAACGACGGGGTGAGATCGGCGATGAGTCCGGTGTTGGCGTATAAATGCACATCGCGGTCGTCAGGCGTGCGTGACGGCAAGTCGCGCAACTCCTCAAGACCGGCGGCCAGTTGCGCCTCTTCCCGCGCCAAGCGTTGATACTCCTGACGCACACCGGCCCGCGGCGAAATATAGATTCGGCCGCGATAGCCATCCACCACCATCTCGCAACGATCGACCCGCGACACCGGCAAATCATCCACGCCGACCACCGCCGGCACGCCCATGGCGTGGGCAAGAATGGCCACGTGGGACAAGCTCGAACCGCGCACCGACACGATGCCGCAAAGCTTGTCGCGCGGCACCTCGGCCAGCATGGTTGCCGTGATTTCATCGCCGACCAGAATGGTTTTTTCCGGATAAGGCGGCGCGCGTCTTTCGCCGCTTTGAATCGCCATCAGGATGCGTCGGCCGAGATCGCGCACGTCGCTCGCCCGCTCGCGCAAATAGGGATCGTCCATTTCATTGAAGGCGCGAACGTGGTCCCGGATGGTGTCGCGTAAAGCGCCGGAGGCCCAGCTGCCTTGTTGAATTCTTGCGATCGTTTTGCCGATCAGGCTGTCGCTATTGAGCATCATCAGATAGGCGTCGAACAGCGCCCGATCATCGCGCGCGATGCTGCCGAGTTGCTGGGAAAAATATTCGATTTCCGCGCGCGTTCGCTCCACCGCGGCCGTGAATACAGCGACTTCCGCGACGGGATCGTCGACCGTCCTGTCAGGCACCGCGTCGAGATCGGCCGAGGGATACACCACCAGCGCCGTTCCCACTACGACGCCCGGCGCCCCGGGCAAACCGTCAAGGGAGTAATCGATCCGGGCGTGGTGTTCAACCAGTTTCGCCACATCGCCGGCGATTTCGGCATGAGCGATGGCGCCCGCGAGCTGCGAGGCCATGGTGACCAGAAACGCTTCTTCATCCGACTCGAACTTGCGCGCCGAGCGGTGACGAACGACCAGAATTCCCAGCGGTGAACGACGATGCACGATCGGCACACCCAGAAACGCGTGAAACTGCTCTTCGTTTATCTCGGGAAAAATTTGGAAGCGGTCATGGGTGTGGGCATTGTCCAGATTAACCGGCTCTTTGCGTTCGCCCACCAGGCTGATCAAGCCTGCGCCGAGGGGAACGCGCAAGCGGCCGACCGCCTCCGAATTCAACCCGTCGGTGGCCATCAGCACGTAGTGTCGGGCATCGTGATCGAGCAGATATACCGAGCAAGCATCGGCGTTCATGGCGTGCCGAACGCGCTGCACGACGAGCGCCAGCGCGCCCGCGAGATCCTCGGCGCCGCTTACCTCCTGTACAATGCGCCGCAAAACGTCGAGCATAGTGGCTTATCCATGACAACCAATTGATACAGGGTACCGCAATCGAAGCACGCCGCGCGACTAACGCGCTTGGCGGCGCTGTCGCACCTCGATGCCGTCCTGGCGCAACAGCGCCACGAAATGATCCAAGGCTTGTTCGTAAACGCGGCGCTTGAAAAACACGACCTCGCGCAGCGGGTGCCAGTAGCTGACCCAGCGCCAATGATCGAACTCCGGTTCGGAAGACGCGTTCAGACAAACGTCCTGATCGTCACCGAGCAGTTGAAGCATGAACCACATTTGTTTTTGACCGACGCACAGCGGTTGCTTGTCGTATCGAATCATGCGTTTTGGCAGACGGTACTTCAGCCACTTCGGCGTCGTCCCGAGAACGCGAACGTGGGCGGAACGCAGTCCCGTTTCCTCCTCCAATTCGCGATACATCGCTTCCTCGGGTGACTCGTCCTGCAACATGCCGCCTTGGGGAAACTGCCACACGTCGCGGCCAATGCGGCGCGCCCAAAAAACTTTTCCTTGGGCGTTGGTGACAATGATCCCGACATTGTGGCGAAAGCCGTCGGAATCGATTAGCTGGGGACGCTCCGTTGACTGCATAATTATTAAGAATTCTTCCATAAATCAAACATTTCGGCAAACAGCGCAAACCCAAAGTGTGATCCGCTTCATAATTCGTGCTTCGACCCGTTTGCGCCATGGCTATTTGCGGCCTAACGGGGAACCCGGTAACCTTGCCGGGATTTTGTTCGGACGCCCCGCAACGGTTCGCCTGCCGCGGTTTCCGCCACGCCAACCCATTCGAGATTCACTTTATTATTCATAATGTTATGAAGAAAGACCGCAAAACACTCGCCATCTTCGACTTGGACAACACCCTGCTCAATGGTGATTCCGATTACTTGTGGGGGCGCTTTCTCGTCCAGAACAAACTGGTGGACGGCGACTACTACGAGCGCGAAAACCACCGCTATTACGAGGAATACAAAGCCGGCCATTTGGACATCTTCGAGTTTCTGGGCTTTGCTCTGAAGCCGCTGACGGAACACGCCGTGGCGGACCTGGAACAGCTGCGCGCGCGCTTTCTCGAGGAAAAAATCCAGCCGATCATCACCGACGCCGCTCGTGCACTGCTGCAAGATCATCGCCGCCGCGGGCACTATCTGCTCATCATCACCGCAACCAACAGGTTTGTGACTGAACCCATCGCCGCCCTGCTGGGCGTCGATGATCTGCTCGCCACGGACCCGGAAATGCGCGACGGCCGTTACACCGGCAGAGTTGCCGGCACGCCATGCTTTCGCGAAGGCAAAGTCACTCGCCTGACGGAGTGGCTGCGCGCCACCGGTCGCAACCTCGAAAACGCCTGGTTCTACTCCGACTCCCACAACGACCTGCCGTTGTTGGAGTTGGTATCCAACCCGGTCGCCGTGAATCCGGACGATACCCTGGCGCAGCACGCCGCAGTCAAGCAATGGCCGATCATTCGTCTCGCCGACCCGTCGCCGTCATCCTGATCGCCGTCTTGGCGACGATCGCCGCCGCGGTGTACGGACTCTCGGCGGGCAGCATGACGATTTCGCCGTGGGCGCTGTTTCAACTCATGACCGGAGACGGCGGCGATGCGCTGACGCGCCAATTGGTGTGGGAGTTGCGCGCGCCGCGCGTCGCCGCCGGTTTCATCGTCGGCGGACTGCTGGCGCTGGCCGGCACGCTGATGCAAACCTTAGTGCGCAATCCCCTCGCCGATCCGTTCATCCTCGGCACAGCGGGCGGCGCGGCCGCCGGAGCGCTGACGGGCCTGACCGTGTTTCACCTCAGCGGACCGTGGCTGTCGATCAACGCTTTAGGCGGAGCGGCGCTTTCAACGTTGCTGGTTATGGCATTGGCATCCGAGCGCGGCAGTTGGTCGCCGATTCGCCTGTTGCTGACCGGCGTGGTCATTGCCACCGGCTGGGGCGCGCTGGTGAGTTTCCTTCTGGTCACCCAATCGGGAACGGATCTGCAAAGCATCATGTTCTGGCTGCTGGGCGATCTCAGTCGGGCCCATAACGCATTCATCGCCCTCGGCGTGCTGGTCGCGGGTTTGCTGGTGACGCTGCGCATCGCGCCGGCTCTCGATGTAATGGCGCAAGGCGAGTTGCGAGCCGCGGCGCTTGGTATCAGCGTGCGGCGGGCGCAGATGCTGGTGTTTTTGCTGGCCTCGGCGTTAACGGCCGCGGCCGTTGCCGTGGCGGGAACCATCGGATTCATCGGACTGATCACGCCGCACCTGGTGCGCTTATTGGGAGCGGGAAACCACCGCGCGGTCGCGTTCGGCTCGGTCATTCTAGGCGGAGCGATCTTGACGCTGGCCGACACTGCATCCCGCACGCTGCTTGCCCCGACCCAGTTGCCGGTTGGCGTATTGACCGCCAGTCTGGGTGTGCCGTTTTTCCTGTACCTCCTCCGTCGCGGCTATCGAGCGTGAACACCCTCTTGCGCACGGATAGACTGACGGTCGCCATCGGCGACGTTAGCGTTTGCCGAGATCTCGCTTTGAGTGTCGAACGCGGCCAATGCTGGGCCGTGCTGGGCCGCAACGGCGTAGGCAAAACAACCCTGCTCCACACCTTGAGCGGTCTGCGCAAAGCCCAAGGCGGCGAGGTGCGCTACAACGACCACCCCGCCGCCGAGTTGTCGCCGCGCGAGCGAGCGCGTTTCCTCGGTGTCGTGCTGCAGCACGATGAAAACCCTTTCCCCGTAAGCGTGCGCGACAGCGTAGTGCAGGGCCGCTACCCGCACCGCCAGGGTTGGTACGGTTACGATGCCGACGACTACGCTGCGGCGGACAACGCGATTGCACGGCTCGATCTAACGCCA
The DNA here is from genome assembly GCA_021821045.1 of Pseudomonadota bacterium. Taxonomy (GTDB): domain Bacteria; phylum Pseudomonadota; class Gammaproteobacteria; order JAADHS01; family JAADHS01; genus JAKACW01. The sequence goes on along the minus strand of JAKACW010000016.1, from coordinate 65,683 downwards.
TACCGCGATCGACTGCTGCACGAACTCTCAGGTGGCGAGCGCCGCCGCGTCGCACTCGCTACCGTGTTTGCCCAAGATCCGCGGGTGTTCGTGCTGGATGAGCCCGGCGCGCACTTGGATGTGTCCCACCAAATCCAATTCCTCACCACCCTGAAGCAGCACGTGGACGATACCGGCACCGCGGCGATCTTGGTCATCCACGATTTACACCTTGCCACGCGCTTTTGCGATCAGGCCGCACTGCTGCTCGGCAACGGCCGCTACGTCATAGGCGCTACCCAGGATCTGCTCGATGAGGAAACACTGCAACAGGCGTTTGGGCACCCGATTCGACGGGTGCAAACGGAGCAAGGAACGTTGTTTATTCCGCGCTAGGCAGCAAAGGGCACAGTGGCCAGCCATAACCCCAGCGCCACGGAAACAACGAGCAGGGCTTACCGCCCACGCGCACGGCCGCGTACATGAGTTCGGCCGAGACTGCGAAAGCCTGTTCCACGTCCTTTGCCGCGACCGCCCACTCACGGCTGAGAACGTCGGATTGGTCATGGCCGGTTTGAACGACGCATTGCTTGAGTTCCACGTCGGCGGCCAGCCGCTTGTCATAGCCGCCATCGGTATCGCCCGCCCAGTACACCCGATCATGGACGACACAGCACGCCTGCCACGGCGGCACCGTACCGAACTTTTTCTCAAAGGCTGGAAACGCCGCCGCAAGATACATCCATCCTTCGGACATCCCGCCGCTGCAGCCGTCCGTCGCAAACGGAACGCGCGTGTCGGATTGATCCCGCTGCACTTGCTCCAGGCGCGTCATGAGATAGGTTTCCCACTTGCGATCGACATCCGCCAAACCTTGAGCGGAGGCCGTTTGAGCAACGATGAGTATGCCGAACAGAAAACGCAGCATGCGCGTCATGCTAACACGGCGGCGCGGGGAGCGTGCTCCCCGCGCCGAGCGGAAATGTGAACTAATTGAAGGAGTCTTTGTTGGCGGCCTTGTAGCGCGCTTCTTGCTTGGCAACCAAACCCTTGCGCACCAGTTCCACCAGGCACTGGTCGAGGGTTTGCATTCCCAGCGACTGACCGGTTTGAATGGCCGAGTACATCTGCGGAATCTTGTTCTCGCGAATCAAGTTGCGGATCGCCGGCGTACCGATCATGATTTCGTGGGCCGCGATACGGCCGCCGCCGACTTTTTTCAGCAGGGTCTGCGACACAACGCATTGCAGCGATTCCGACAACATGGATCGCACCATTTCCTTTTCCGCGGCGGGAAACACGTCGATGATACGGTCGATCGTCTTCGCGGCGGAACTGGTGTGCAGCGTGCCGAATACCAAGTGACCGGTTTCGGCTGCGGTCAGCGCCAAACGAATGGTTTCCGGGTCACGCATTTCACCGACCAGAATCACGTCCGGGTCTTCACGCAACGCCGAGCGCAATGCTTCGTTGAACCCGAGGGTGTCGCGGTGGACTTCGCGCTGGTTGATCAAGCATTTCTTACTCTGATGCACAAACTCGATCGGATCCTCGATGGTCAATATATGGCCGAATTCCTGGTCATTTTTGTAATCGAGCATGGCCGCCAAGGTCGTGGATTTGCCCGAACCGGTGGGACCGGTCACCAGAATCAAACCGCGGGGACGCTCGGTAATTTGTTTGAAAATATCGGGCGCGCCCAACTCCTCCAAGCTTAAGATGGTCGAAGGGATGGTACGGAACACACCGCCCACGCCGCGATTTTGGTTGAAGACGTTGACGCGAAAGCGCGCCAGGCCTTGAATCTCGAACGAAAAGTCCGTTTCAAGAAACTCTTCAAAGTCCTTGCGCTGCTTGTCGCTCATGATGTCGTAGAGCATGCCGTGCACGGTTTTGTTGTCGAGCGGCGGCACATTCACCCGGCGTACGTCGCCATCCACACGAATCATCGGCGGCAATCCGGCTGACAAATGCAAGTCGGACGCGGCATTCTTGACGCTAAACGCTAATAGATCAGCGACATCCATTGTTGACTCCTTTTAATCAAATTGTCCCCCGCTCACGCTGAGGGCGACGCCAGTCCCTGTCCCACGGTTTTCAAGGCCGCTACCCCATCCCGGCGCACAGAAGATCTGCAACGTTATAACGGCCGGGTGCCCAACTTTTTAAAACGTGTCGACAACGGCAAAAGCTATCCTATGTTGTTGTCGGGGCGTAGCCAGTAAGATTCTCAGACCGATGCGCGGAAAAAACATCGCGCAGACCACTTACAAACAAGACAACCGCCCGATCACCATAATATGAACGATGAAATCGCGCACAACTTGGCCACCGTTCAACAGCGCATTCGCGCTGCGGCCCGGCGTTACAACCGATCACCCGACGACATCACCCTGTTGGCGGTGACCAAAACCGTCGATGCGGCCAGGATTCGGCAAGCCTATGCCTGCGGCCAGACGCAGTTTGGCGAAAACTATCTGCAAGAAGCCCTAACCAAAATCGCCGAGCTTAAAGACTTGCCGATAGAGTGGCATTTTATCGGTCGGATTCAGTCCAACAAAACCAAGCCCGTCGCCGAATCCTTCGCGTGGGTTCATGGCGTCGAACGCATCAGGATTGCCGAGCGCTTGTCGGCGCAGCGCCCCAGCGCCGCGCCGCCGCTCAACGTGTGTATTCAATTCAATGTCAGTGCGGAGAGCTCTAAGGGCGGCGTAAGCGACAGCGAACTGGCCGAACTGGCGTCGGCGGTTTCCGAGCTGCCGCGGCTTCGCCTGCGCGGGCTAATGGCTTTGCCCGCGCCCGCGCACTCATTCGACGCCCAGCGCGTCGCGTTTCACCGGGTCGCGGCGGCCCGCGAGATGTTGCGCGACAAAGGGTTTCTCCTCGATACGCTGAGCATGGGCACGTCCGAAGATCTGGAGGCGGCAATTGCCGAACAATCCACCCTCGTGCGCGTCGGCAGCGCGATTTTTGGCCGCCGTCCACTGAAGTAAGCACCCGTTTACGATACAATTTCGACTTCGCTCACCGGAACATCCTCAAAGCAGGAATTCATGACTCGAACCAAGATTGCCTTTATCGGGGCGGGTAACATGGCGAGCAGCCTCATCGGCGGCTTGCTCGATGACGGCTATGCCCACGAAAACATCGTCGTTGCCGATCCGGACGAAGAGCGACGCAGCCAGGTCGCCGCGAACTTCGGCGTCAAGGTCACGGCAGACAATCACCGCGCTCTGGAGCGAGCAGACATCGTCGTGCTGGCGGTCAAACCGCAGGTGCTCGAAACCGTCTGCCGATCACTGGCAAGCGCCATCGCCTCACCGCCGCCGTTGTTCGTGTCCATCGCGGCCGGCGCCCGCACCGATGCGATCCTGCGTTGGTTGGAGCACGATGTGCCGCTGATTCGCAGCATGCCCAATACACCCGCGGCGGTGCGCGCCGGGGCCACCGCGCTGTACGCCACCGCGAGCGTTACGCAACAAGATAGAAACGACGCCGAGTCATTGCTGCGCGCGGTAGGCGTCACAGTGTGGGTCGACGACGAATCGCTGCTCGATGCGGTGACGGCGTTATCCGGCAGCGGGCCGGCGTATTTCTTTCTGCTCATGGAAGCCATGCAGAGCGCCGGAGAAAGCCTGGGACTTGCGCCGGATGTGGCGCGGTTGTTGACTCTGCAAACGGCGTTCGGCGCAGCGAAAATCGCGCTTGAAAGCGGCGCTGACCCCGCGGTCCTGCGCCAGCGGGTAACCTCGCCGGGTGGAACGACTGAAAAAGCGCTGGAAGTGCTGCGTGGCAGCGATTTCGTGACAATCATAAATAAAGCCGTAGCCGCCGCGCGCGAACGGGGCGCGGAACTGGCTGATCGTTTGGGAGGGAAAAATGGGTAGTTCGTATTTCACCGATCCGGTGGTGTTTCTCATCGATATCATCTTCGGCTTGTACATTCTGGCCGTGATGCTGCGCTTCATGCTGCAGTGGTTTCGCGCCGACTTCTACAATCCGATGGCTCAAGCGCTGATCCGCATCACCAATCCGCCGTTGAAACCTCTGCGCAAATTGATTCCCGGACTCGGCGGCATCGACGTCGCCTCGATCGTTCTCATGCTCGTCCTGCAGATGGTGGCCGCCGCCCTGATGAGCCTGGTGAGTGGGATGACGCTGCATCCGGCCTTTTTGTTTTTCTATTCGATCGCCGAACTCGTCTCGCTGTTCCTCATGGTGTTTATCGTCGCCATCGTTATTCAAGTCATCGTCAGCTGGGTGAATCCCGGCGCCTACAATCCGGCGCTATCGATGGTCTACACGCTAACGGAGCCCGTGCTTCGGCCGGCTCGCCGCTTGATTCCGTCCATGGGCGGTTTGGATTTGTCGCCGCTGGTTGCCACCGTCGGACTCTACTTAATCAAGATGCTCGTGGTTCCGCCAATTCGAACTCTCGGCGTCATGTTGTCCCAATGAAGCGCGCCGCCCCCGCATTCCGCTGGGAGAATGGTGATTTAGTTATCGCGGTAAAAGTCCAGCCGCGGGCGGCCGCAAACGCATGGAGTGGATTGAGCGGCGATCACTTTCGCGTGCGCATCGCGGCCCCGCCGGTGGATGGAAAAGCCAACGATGAATTACTGGATTTCATCGCGGCACAGTTCGACGTGAGCCGTAGCCGCGTCGAGGTCATCAGCGGCGACTCCAGCCGAATCAAACGCTTGCGGATCACAAAGCCGTCGCGACTCGCGCCCGGCATCACACCGCCAGGCTGACTGTGACGAAAATCACGAAGCGGTGACCCTGCCGTTCGAGCGAATCCGGTACGTCTAAAGTAGAAGCCGGCGTTACCGATAAACAATTGACGTTTTTGTATAGGAACCTTTGCGTTAGCCCATCAGCAATCGCTCGCGCGGCATGCGGAACAGTTCGTCGCAACGATTGGGTGCTAAAGGGCAAACAACAACATTCAAAGTCGCTTGATCAACACCCCGATCTCGCGACCCCTGACATGCGGCGGATAAGGAATGGACGAGGACCGTCTCAAACAGCAACTCTTCGCGCTCGACCAATGGCGTAACAATTTGGTCCATGCGGTGGAGAGTGTGCAGAAGTGGCTGAACCAAAACAATCTGGCATCCACCGAGAGTGACGTAAAACTTTACGACGCCATCGAGACCGTCAAGTCGGATCGACTGACGATTGCGTTCGTCGCCGAGTTTTCCCGCGGCAAGACAGAACTCATCAACGCCATTTTCTTCGCCGACTACAAACGGCGCTTGCTGCCGTCGACGGTTGGCCGTACGACGATGTGCCCCACCGAACTGTTCTACGATCAGCACCAAACATCATCGTACATCCGGCTGCTGCCAATCGAATCCCGCGGGGAGGATCGCAGCATTGCCGATCTGAAGAAGGACCTTGACGCGTGGACAACGCTTGCCCTTGACACCAACTCACCGCAACAGATGGCCGAAAGGCTCCAAGAGGTGGTTAAGTTCAAGAACGTGCCCATCGAAGAAGCACGACGGCTCGGTTTGTACAACGACGAAATGGCGGAGGAAGACGCCAAGGCCGGCAACAAACCCACCCATGTCGACATCCCCGTGTGGCGCCACGCCCTGATCAGCTTCCCCCATCCGCTGCTGCAGCAAGGCTTGGTCATTTTGGATACCCCCGGGTTGAACGCCCTGGGTACGGAGCCTGAACTCACCCTGAGCATGCTGCCTGCCGCGCAAGCGGTGGTGTTCGTGCTCGCACCGGACACCGGCGTTACTAAGAGCGATTTGGACATCTGGCAGTTCTATATAAAGGGCGCCTTAGATGGCGAGAACCCCAAAGGCGTCATCGCCGCCCTGAACAAGATCGATACGCTGTGGGACGAGATGATGGACGAGGCGGAAATCAACGCCACCATCGAGAAGCAGGTTCGAAACACGGCCGAGATGCTGGGAATCGACCAGCACAACGTGCTCCCCGTGTCCGCGCAGAAAGCGCTGGTCGCCAAAGCCAAAGGCGACCACCAATTGCTGCTAAAGAGCCGCATTCTGACCTTGGAGACGCTGTTGGCCGACGAGATCGTCCCGGCCAAGCAACGTATCGTGGGCGGTCATGTGATTCGTGATGTGGGCGGCATGGTTGAGGAAACACGGGAATTGGTCCGAGCGCAGCTCGACAAATTGACCCATCAACTCGAAACGCTGCGCAGCGCAAGCGGCCGCAATACCGACGTAATCAAACATCTGACCCAGAAAACCCGCGAACAGCAAATCGCCTACAACAACAACATGAAGTATCTTCAGTCCAGCCGGCGCGCGCTGACCCAGCACACCATCGCGGTCATGAACGAACTGAGCCTCGAAGCCTTCGACATGTTAATCAGCAAGACGCGGCGGGACATGGAAGAAAGCTGGACGACCGGCGGCCTCAAGAAAGGCATGAAAACCCTGTTCGACGGCATCAACGAAACCATGCAGGTCGTCTACCGGCAAATGTCCGAAACTCACGAGCTTGTCGAGAACGTTTACCGCAAGTTCCACGAAGACCACGGCCTGCCGAAAATGGATTTCGCGAAATTTTCAGTCGACGTCTATCGCAGCGATCTGAAAAAAGTCGCCGAGAAGGGCGAAGAATTTCGCAACAGCACCATGACCACCATGACGGAGCAAAGCTTCGTCGTCAAGAAATTCTTCATTTCCATTGTTAGCCACGCCCGGGAGATATTCTTCCGCATTCACAGCGACGCTGAGAAATGGCTTAAGGAAATAATGAACCCGCTGATCGCGCAAATTCACATCCACAAGCAACTGCTTGAGCAGCATCTGGATACTCTGTGCAAGATCAACGAGACGCGCGAAACGCTGGCGAAAAACGTCACCTCGCTCGAGGAACAGTGCAAGGCTTTGGACGTTCGCCTCAAGGAACTGGATCAACTGAAGCGCAACCTGCTCGCCCAAGCCCTCGACGATAGCGACGCGAAGACCGATCCCGCATCAAACTCTGCCGCAGCGGCCTCTGCTGTTGAAGACGCGACGGCTTGAGAGAATAGCGCCCGACACCACCTCTATCGCCACCCCGGGACCACGGTTTTTAAAACCCTGCCGCGGTCCTTCGGCCCCGAATGACTCTTCAGCGACCCCGCCCCCGGCCGATATTAAGCCTGTGTTGATTTAATCGAGCAAGCGTAACGACTTAAATGAAATCTGGGCTGGGGAATCCGTACTCATCTGGAAATACGTGCCAGCCTGGGCGAGTTCTCAAGTCATCTGGGCGCGTCGCTGCTGGGAGAAAATCAAATGGCTCGGAACTTAAACTGAACGGCTGACGCGTGGTCGTCCTCACTCCAACTGCGAAGAAATTTCTGGTCGGCATTGTGCCCGGCATCGCCGCCGCGGCGCTGTATTGGTACACCACGCTGCCCTCCGAACCTTCCGCGCTGCTCGAAGAATTCGTTTCGTTCTCTCCCTACCTTCTCATCGCAATCGCCGCCGGGTTAGGATGGTTCTTCAACCACCACCGCATCGTCTACGCGATGGGTCTGCTGGGGTTGAGTTACGCCGCCATCACCTCGCTGGGCATCGCGGGAGAGCTCTCGCAGCAACAGAGGTTCATAGTAAACAGCCTAGCGTTCTTTCTGCCGCTGAACTTCCTCGCCGTATCCGCCCTCCAGGAACGCCGGGCGTTCTTCACAATGCGCACACTCACCTTCATCATTCTGGTCGCGTTTCAAATTACCACGATGTACTGGCTCTACGGTCTATATCCGCGGCAAATGTACAACCTGCTGATGTTTCCCATGAGCACCGGGCACGAGCTCGCGTCCTGGATACATCTGCCCTTCCCCGTTTTGTTCAGCTATGGCTTCGTCATCACCGCCATGATCGTTCGACTCGCCCGCAACTATTCCGTTCTCGAAGCGGGCATGCTTTGGACGCTTATCATTACCTTGCTCGCGTTCAACACGGAAGGTCAACATCCGCACTTCGCGCTGTTCGTTACCCTTTCGACGTTCATTCTGACGGTTTCTTTGCTTCAAACTTGGTATGACTTTGCGTACCTGGATCAACTGACCGGACTTCCCGGACGCTTGGCGTTGAACGAAACCGCCAAAAACGTATCCGGCGACTACGTCGTGGCCATGGTCGACGTCGACTTCTTCAAGAAGTGCAACGACGCGTACGGCCATGACGTGGGCGATCAGATTCTCAAACTGGTGGCTTCGAAGCTGCGTCAAGTTGGCGGAGGCGGAATTGCCTTTCGCTACGGCGGCGAGGAGTTCCTGATCCTATTCCCAAACAAGCACATCAAGGATGCTTTTCCTCATTTGGCCGCCCTGCGCGAAGCGGTTGAGGAAAGTCACATGATTCTGCGCAGCAAACCACGACCGGCGATCAAACCCGCCAGCGTGCCCGCGCGCAAGCAGCCGCTGCGCTATATCAACGTCACCGTCAGCATTGGACTGGCGGAAAAGAGCGAGACTTCGGATTCGGTCAACCACGTTATCAAGGCCGCCGACGAAGCCCTTTACCGGGCAAAGGAACGGGGCCGCAATCGCCTCAGTCTTTAGTCAACGCCAAGTCGTAGTGAATCGTCAGTGGCGCGTGATCAGAGAATCGATTTTCCTTGTAGATATCCGCTTTCAGCACCCTTTCCTTCAGGCCGGGAGAAATGACCTGATAGTCGATGCGCCACCCGACGTTCTTTGTCCACGCCTGTCCCCGATTCGACCACCACGTATATTGCTCAGGCTGTGAATTGACGAGGCGAAAAGCGTCGACGAAACCCCAAGGGCCAAATACGTTATCCATCCACGCGCGCTCTTGCGGGAGAAACCCCGAATTTTTCCGATTGGCGCGCCAGTTCTTGAGGTCAATGGCCTTGTGGGCAATATTCCAATCGCCGCAAATGATGAACTCCCTGCGTTGGCGCCGAAAACGCTTGAGCACGCTCTCGAAGCGAGCCATGAAGTCGAATTTGATGGCTTGACGCAGTTCACTGCTCGAGCCCGACGGAATATAGAGCGAGATAACGCTGAGCTTGCCGAAGTCGACTCGCATAAAACGCCCCTCGGCGTCCATGTCCGGCCAGCCCACGCCGACTAGGACATTGTCCGGCTCGATCCGCGAGTAGACCGCCACGCCGCTGTAGCCTTTCTTCTGCGCGTCATGAAAGTAGCCATAATAGCCTTTGGGATGACGTAGCTCTTCCGTCAGGACGCTTTCATGCGCTTTGATTTCCTGCAAGCAGACGATGTCCGGCCTGCGCCGCTGCAACCAATCGAAAAAGCCTTTGCGGCTCGCCGACCGAATTCCGTTTACGTTAAGGGTTGTGATTTTTAGCATCCGCTCGCTTTCAACTTATAATGGGGGCATTCCACGAACGGGTTTGGTCGATTAAAATAGCGCCGATCACCGCACGAGAACGAGCCATGGCTTTGCAAGCTTACCAAAAAGAATTCTTGGATTTTGTCATCAAAACCGACGCGCTGCGCTTTGGCGAATTCACGCTCAAGTCCGGCCGGCGCAGCCCCTATTTTTTCAATTCGGGACTGTTCAATTCCGGCGATGCCATCGCCCGCCTGGGTCGTTACTACGCCTCAGCCGCGCTGGCCAGCGGTATCGGTTTCGATATGTTGTTCGGCCCGGCCTACAAAGGCATACCGTTGGCGGTCGCGACCGCCATCGCCCTTGCTGATCATCACAACCGCGATGCGCCCTTCGCGTTCAACCGCAAGGAAGCCAAGGATCATGGCGAAGGGGGCACGATCGTCGGCGCGCCGCTGAAGGGCCGGGTACTGATCATCGACGATGTCATCTCCGCCGGAACATCGGTGCGCGAGTCGGTCGCGTTGATTCGGGACGCGGGCGCCGAGCCAGCCGGTGTGATCATCGCCCTTGACCGCCAGGAGCGCGGCCAGGGGACGCGTTCGGCCATCCAGGAAGTCGAGGACCAATATGGGTTGAGGGTGGCGGCAATTGTCGGCCTCGAGCACGTCATCGATTACCTCGAGCGAGAGAAGCGGAATGATTTAGTTGTGAGAATTAAGGAATACCGTGCCCAATGGGGCTGCGCTCCACGCTGATGTGACGCGCGACACATTTTTCGCCCAATTCAATCCATATCCGCGCAGTGGATATCTCCGCAATACAGATCGACCGCTGCGATAACGCCGGCGACGAATCGCGCTTTAAACCGCTGATGCCGCGACGATTCATTATCTCAAGTGCCTCAAAGTGACGCCGATACCTAGTGCGACGCCGCGCATCACGCTGCGTCGTACCGTGGATCGAAGATAGAATTGGCGACGATGAAGCGAATCACATTCACCAAGATAGTAGCGGCAAGCATCGGTTGCGCCATGGCGCTGATTTCTGCCTCGGCACCGGCCGGCTTGTACAAGTGGATCGACGAGAACGGCGATGTTCAGTACAGCGACTCCATTCCCCCCGACCAAATTTCAAACGAACACAAGGAACTCAACGACCACGGCGTCACCGTCAATAAGGTCGGTCGCGCAAAAAGCGCCGAGGAACTCGCAGCCGAGAAAGCCCACAAGGATGACGAAAAGCGCCGCGCCGCGGAAATGTCCGAGCGGACGGCCAAACAGGGCGTCTACGACCGGATGCTGTTGGATACCTATCTGACGGAGCAAGATCTGATCGTGGCGCGGGATCGAAAACTCACCGCTATCGATGGGACCATCCAGATCACGGAGCGCTCGCGCCAGTCCGCCGAGGCATCGCTTAAGTCGTTCGAACAGGACGCCAAAGACAGCGCGGAAGGTTCCAAGGAGCGGGAGCGAGCCCAGCAGCGTCTTGACGAGGCCCGCAACCAGGTTGCCGACTTGGATAAATTCATTGCTGCCCGCCGCAAAGAGCAAGACGAGATTCGGGCCAAATTCGAGAAAGATCTGACTCGGTTTCGCGAACTGAAGGGATCGTCCCTCTAGCCCGCCGCGAATCGTGGCTCGTACGCATTGCCGGGGAGCCGCATACGGGTTAACCTTAGGCTCCAAACTCGCTGGGGCAAATGCGCGCCACACCGCGCGTATCCTGTTAAAAAGCAAAACAATTCATGGCGAACTCAGGGGCACTCAGGCGCGCGCGCGCCGCAGTCGTATTGCTGCTGGTGGCCGGCATCTACTGGCCGGTGGGCTTTTACCCGTTTCATCCGGTGCCCGTTTACACCAACCACGCGACATTCGACAACGACGGCATTCTTAGCTTCGATGGCGGTGGAATCGCCTACACGCCAGTGGCCCCCGAGTGGCTTGGCGCCGCCATCGACAGCGGACGCATTGAGCTGACATTGGAACTACGGCCCGCCAAGCTCGACCAAAAAGGGGCGACGATTTTCACCATCAGCAATGACAGCCAACAGCGCAATCTCACCCTGCGTCAACATGAAAAGCTGCTGGTGGTTCAATTCGTGCGAAGCACCGCGGCGGGACTCAAATCCAAGGAACTCTACGTTCCCAAAGTCTTTCGCAAAACCGATTGGTATACGATTCGGCTGATCCTCGAACGAGGTGAAGCGTCGGTCTACATTAACGATAAGCTGTCTCTCTCGAGGGATCTCGCGGACGACACCTTCGCCGTGTGGTCCGCCGACTATCGGCTCTCCCTGGGCAACATGAACGAATTCAACCGTCCCTGGCGCGGCGAAGTGCGCCAGGCAAAGATCAATGCGGGCGAGCATCACATCGACTACATCGCCGACCGCCAACTGGAAACACCTGCGAGCTACCAACGCATTCATGACCGGACGCTGGAGCGCTTCCTCATACCCACACCAATGGCGCTGACGCCGACGTTCATCCGGGATGTGCTGGTCAACCTGCTGGGCTTCATTCCGCTGGGGTTGGTGACTGCGCTACTGTGGCAGTCGAACCGTCCGATTGTTGCCGCGTTGGTGGTGAGCACGTTCGCAACCGTTTCCATCGAACTCACACAGGTGTTTCTGCCGTGGCGCGTTCCCTCTCTTCACGACATTGTCCTGAACATTGCCGGCGGGCTTATCGGCGCGGGATTGGGCGTGTTGTCACTGTGGTTGCCCGCACGCCTTCGGCGCAAGACGCAGCGTGCTGCGAATCCCCTATCCGCGTGACATTTAAATAACCCAGAACGTTTTGGCGTCCCGCCGAGCGTGCGGGCCGAGTCACGCGCGACAGCGATAGCCAACGGGGATACCCAACCTTTCCCGGCACGGCTACAATCTGGCCAGATGAGCACGAACTATTCCATACGTCCGGGTAGCCACACTCCGCCGGGAGTGCATGTCGACGAAGAAGGCATCAACTTCTGCATCTTCAGTCGCCACGCCACGCGAGTGGAATTGGTACTCTATGAGACGGGCGCGAGCACTGAACCCTTCCAGCTCATTGCGCTCGATCCCGAAGTGCATCGCACGTTCTTTTTCTGGCACGTGTTCGTGGAGAACCTGGAGCCGGGCGTGCACTACACCTGGCGCGTGGACGGACCCGGCGACACCGAACACACAGGCTTTCGATTCAATCCGAACAAGGAACTGCTCGACCCATGGGCACGGGCCGTAAACGATCAACACTGGAGCCGCGAGCAAGCTTGCCACCCGCACGAAAACCGTCAGACGGCTATGCGCGCAGTGGTCGCAAGTGATCACTTCGACTGGCAGGGCGACGAACCTTTAAATCATTCCTTGGAGCACAGCATCATCTACGAGATGCACGTGGGCGGGTTCACCCGTCACTCGTCGTCAGGCGCCACCCACCCCGGCACGTTTTCAGCCATCATCGAGAAAATCGATTACTTAAAGGATCTCGGCATCACCGACGTGGAACTCATGCCCGTCATGGCGTTCGACGAGCAGGATGTCCCCCTCGGCACCAAGCAGCGTGGACTCAGAAACTATTGGGGCTACAGCACACACAGTTTTTATAGTCCCCATCCGCGCTACTGCGTATCAACGGATCCGACCCAGCACCCCAACGAGTTCCGGGAAATGGTCAGGGCGCTGCACCAGGCCAAACTCGGCGTCATCCTGGATGTGGTCTTCAATCACACCGCCGAGGGCGGAGAGGGCGGCCCGACAATCAACTTCAAGGGGCTGGACAACGAAATTTTTTATCACCTGGATCCCGCCGACCGCCGCAAGTACCTCGACTTCACCGGTTGCGGCAACACCGTCAACTGCAACCATCCACTGGTGACCCGTTATATCACCGCCAGCCTGGCCTATTGGGTGCGTCAAATGCACGTCGATGGCTTCCGCTTCGACCTCGCCAGCGTCTTCGCCCGGGGCGAAGAAGGGCGACCAATGTATAACGCGCCGCTGCCGTGGGCGATCGCGTTTTCACGGACGCTCGCCCGTACCCGTATCATCGCCGAAGCATGGGACGCCGGCGGGCTGTACCAGGTAGGCGCATTTCCCGGCTTTCGCTGGTCCGAATGGAACGGCCGCTACCGCGACACCATCCGCCGCTTCGCCAGAGGAGACAAGGGACTGGTTAAAGATGTGGCCACGGCACTGGCCGGAAGCAGCGATCTGTACCACCATCAAGGACGGCTCCCTACCAACAGCATCAACTTCGTGACCTGCCACGATGGATTCACGCTCAATGACCTCGTCAGTTATTCCCATAAGCACAACGAAGACAACGGGGAAAACAATCGCGACGGTCAGAACGACAATTTCAGCGACAACTACGGCATCGAGGGGCCAAGCTCCAACGCCACGATCCGCGCTTTGCGTCGCCAGCAGGCGCGCAACATGATGACGTTATTGATGTTGAGTCAGGGCGTGCCGATGCTATCGATGGGCGACGAGGTTTTGCGGTCTCAGCACGGCAACAACAACGGCTACTGCCAGGACAACGAAATCAGCTGGCTCAACTGGCACCTGCTGGACGAAAACCGCGACATGCTGCGTTTCGTCAAACACATCATCGCCTTGCGCAAACGTCATGCGAGTCTGCAGCGTCATCGGTTTTTGACGGGAAAGGTCAATCCAAATCGCGGCATCAGAGACATCGAATGGCACGGACCGCGCCTGAACGAACCGCTGTGGGATGATCCGGACGGTCAAATACTCGTTTTCACGTTGGCGGGCACCACGCCGGCGGAGGACGATCTACATGTCGTATGCAACATGGCGGACGCCGCCTGGACGGCGCCGCTGCCGCGCATCGCCCACCGCAAGTGGTTCCGCGCCGTGGACACTTCACGTGCCTCGCCGGAGGACATTTTGCCGCCCCGAGAGCAACCGCTCATCAACGCGACGGGATATCAAGTCAGGCCGCACAGTGTTGTGGTGCTCGAGGCTCGGTAGTGCGGGCATCAGTCCGTGCGGGGGAATTCGAGCGAAGAATCGCAGTGGTCGCTCCGGGCATCCTGCCCTCTCGCGACATTAACACATCCATGTGCGTCGAAACCTCTCCCACAATGGGGGCCGCTTTATGGCTTGATCAGCGTTCCAACGCCCGCGTCCGTGAATAACTCCAGCAGCACGGCGCGCTCGACGCGGCCGTCGATAATGTGGGCCGCCTGCACGCCGTTGTTCACCGCCTCCAGGGCAAAGCTGATCTTGGGCAGCATGCCGCCGGAGATGGTGCCGTCGGCGATCAGTTTCTCGATGGTGCTGGCCTCGATGGTCGAGATGGTTTTGCCCTGCTTATCGAGAACACCGGCGGTGTTGGTCAGTAGAATCAGTTTCTCCGCGCCGAGCACCGCGGCCAGTTTTCCCGCTACGACGTCGGCGTTGATATTGTAGGATTCGCCCGCGTCGCCGAAACCGATCGGCGCGATGACGGGAATGAACCCGCCCGCCACCAACATATTGATCACGCCGACATTGATTTGGGTCACCTCGCCGACGTGACCGATATCGATGATCTCCGGCTCGTTCATTTCCGGCGCCGTGCGGACATACTTGAGCTTGCGGGCGCGGATCATTCCGCCGTCCTTGCCCGTGAGGCCGACCGCTTTGCCGCCGTGCTGATTGATGAGACTGACAATCTCTTTGTTGACCAGCCCGCCGAGCACCATCTCGACCACGTCCATGGTTTCGCTGTCGGTGACGCGCATGCCGTCGACGAATTTGCTCTCCTTGCCGATGCGTTGCAGCAACTGACCGATTTGCGGGCCGCCGCCGTGCACAATCACCGGATTGATCCCCACCAACTTCATCAAGGTTATGTCGCGCGCGAAACCTTGTTTGAGAGAATCTTCCGTCATGGCATTGCCGCCGTACTTGATCACCAGCGTTTTGCCGGAAAACCGCTGGATATACGGTAGCGCCTCGGTCAGCACCCGCGCGATGGTCATCGCCTTCTCTTTTTCAATCGTCATATCCATACCTTAGAATCGTCATTCGACCAATGTTACTTTTGTTTCTTGCTCCAACGCGCTGTTGACCCAAGTCTCCATACGCCGACGCATTTGCTTCAAATAGGCTTGCGAATCGGCCTCGAATCGCAGGGTCAGCGCGGGAAGCGTATTTGACGCCCGCACCAGGGCCCAGCCATGATCGAACTCAACGCGAATGCCGTCGATGGTATTGACGCGGCCATCGCCAAAAGACATCTTGTCGATCAACCGCGCCATCACCTGACTCGCTTCACCTTCCTTGAGATCGATACGAAACTCCGGCGTGCTGAACGAGCGCGGAAGGGCATCCAGCACCTGTTGGGCTGACTGCCCGCTGTCGGCGATAATACGCGCCAGCCGACACGCGGCGTAGATCCCGTCGTCAAATCCGAACCACTCGTCAGCGCACAGTATGTGCCCGCTGAATTCGCCCGCCAACATGGCGCCCATTTCGGCCATTTTGCGCCGCGTCAACGCATGGCCGCTTTTCCACATTACAGGTTGTCCGCCATACGCCCGCACGGCCTCGGGCAAGCGACTCGAGCACTTCACATCGAAAACGACGCTCGCGCCCGGCGAACGCTGCAGCACGTCCTTGGCGAACAACATCAGCAGCGAATCCGGCCAGACGATCTCGCCGCTGGCATCGACCACGCCCAGGCGGTCGCCGTCGCCGTCCAGCATGAAACCGATATCGGCGCCGGTGCCGCGCACCCGCTCGCGCAAGGCATTGTAAGTACCGGGCTGGCTCGGATCCGGAGCGTGACAAGGAAAACTTCCGTCCACCTCGCAGCCCAGACACTCCACTTCGCAACCCAATTCCCGCAACACGCGACAAAGAATCTCACCACCGGGGCCGTTGGAGCCGTCGATCACGATCTTGAGAGGCTGTCCTAGGCGAATGCGTTGACGAATCTCGTCGACGTAAGCGTCGATCACCGATTCACGTCGGGCGCTTGCGGTGCCTTCCAAGAAATGACCCTGCTCCATGGCGCGCTGCACGAAGCCCCACTGCTGCCCGTCCAGCGGCAACCCGTTGAGATCGACTTTGAAACCGTTGTAGTCGGGCGGATTGTGGCTGGCCGTCACCATAACGCCGTTGCCGCTTGTCAGCACATGGGCCGCGTAGTAAAGAACGGGCGTCGGCGCCAAACCGATGTCGATCACATCAACGCCGCTTTGCAGCAGTCCCGCGCTGACCGCCCGGGCCAACGCCGCGCTCGAATGCCGTCCATCACGCCCAACAACAAACTGGTGAACCGACGCTTGATGCCCTAACGCCGCGAGCGCACGGCCGAGCGCGGTCGCAAACGCGGGCGACAGCGGTTCGGGCGTGAGGCCGCGCACGTCATAGGCGCGAAACACGTGGGCAGGCACGAGACTATTGTTTTGCTTCACCTGGATGGCACCGGCGATCTACAACACCACCGCCCTGATCGACGATCAATGGCGACCCGACGAGCCGAATCCGCCCGCCCCGCGCTCGCTGGCGTCGAAATCGTCCACCACCGCGAAGTCGACCATCGCCACGGGCAGAAACACCATCTGCGCGATCCGCTCACCGACCTGAATCACGTAGTTTTGACTACCGCGATTCCAACAGGATACGAACACCTGTCCTTGGTAATCGGAATCGATTAATCCGGTTAGATTGCCCAAAACGATGCCATGCTTGTGCCCAAGGCCGGAGCGCGGCAACAGAACGGCGGCAAAGCCGTTGTCGGCGATATGAATTGCAATGCCCGTTGGAATGAGCTGCGTTTCACCGGGCTTGATCTCGATCGGCGCATCGATGCATGCGCGTAGATCCATTCCCGCCGATCCTTCCGTGGCGTAACTGGGCAGCGGAAAATCCGTTCCCACCCGAGGATCGATCACTTTAAGCTGAATTTTTGGCCGCATGATACCTCTCGCTGATAACTGACATGAGCTGTTTCGCCAACTCGTCTTTGCGGGCGCGTGGAAATTCCTTGCGTCCGCCGTGCCACAACATGGTTGCTTGATTGTCGTCGGCGTCGAAACCGGTCCCTGCTTGCCCGACCGGGTTGGCGATCATGACGTCCGCGCCCTTGCGATCGAGCTTTTCCTTGCCGCGCGATTCGATGTCGCGGGTTTCGGCGGCGAAGCCGATCACGAATGGCCTCGGCTTGGCCTTGCATACCGCGGCCAAAATATCGGTGGTCGGCACGAGCTTGAGCGCGCCGCCAAGATCGGCTTTGGCGACTTTATCCGTCGCGACACTGTCCGCGCGAAAATCCGCCACTGCCGCCGCGGCGATGAAAATATCCGTCTCGCCCAAGCGTTCGGCCACCGCCTGCCACATCTGTTCGGCCGTTTCCACCGCGACGTTGGCGATGTACGGCGGCACGGTTACGCGCAGTGGTCCGCTCACCACAGTGACGTCCGCCCCTTCAGCCGCGGCGGCAATCGCCATCGCCACGCCCATTTTGCCCGAACTGCGATTGCTGATAAATCGCACCGGGTCGATGGGCTCGCGCGTCGGACCGGCGGTGATCAGAACACGCTTTCCCGCCAGCGCACCGTCGGCGCCGAACAATCTAGCAATATCCTCGACCAAGCGATTCACTTCCCGCATGCGCCCCAATCCCTGTTCGCCGCAGGCCTGATCGCCCGCATCGGGACCGACGATGTGCACGCCTCTGGCACGCAGTTTCGCGACGTTGTCCATCGTCGCCGCGGCGCTCCACATTTCCTTGTTCATTGCCGGCGCCGCCGCAACGGTCGCCGTGGTCGCCAGGCAAATCGACGCGAGCAAATCGTCCGCCATCCCCATGCTCAGCCGAGCGATGAAATTCGCGCTCGCCGGAGCCACCACCACAGCATCCGCCCAACGCGCCAAATGAATGTGATCCATGCCATCGTCGGATTCGGAAATGAATATATCGGGGCCGTAGACACGATGACCGCTGACGGCTTGAAACGTCAGTGGCGTGACGAACTTGGTGGCGCCCGCGGTCATCACGACCCGCACTTGCGCGCCGGCGTCGCGCAGGCGTCGCACCAGCTCAGCGCTCTTATAGGCCGCGATACCGCCCGTCACGCCCAATAACATCCGGCGCCCTCGTAGCACGCTCATTTCATCGCCCTTGTCCGCTGCCTAAGCATGTCGTCCTCGCTCACTCACTGTCATCCGCGCCCTACGCATCCTGGCGACAAAACCCGACATCGCCGCACACCGCAATGCTGTCAGCGAACCGATGGCGCGCGGCATATCTTCTCGCAATACAACTTTGAGGATGACCCCGTGAATAATAGTCCCCGGCAACTGACAATTCGAGACTGGCCAAACGACGAGCGGCCGCGCGAAAAACTCCTGCATCATGGCGCCCAGCGGTTGAGCGACGCGGAACTGCTGGCGATTTTCCTGCGCACCGGCACCGCCGGTCGATCCGCCGTCGATCTTGGGCGGGAATTATTGCAGACTTTTGGCGGCTTGCGGGAGTTACTGACCGCCGAACCGGGGGAATTGCGCAAACAGCGGGGGCTCGGGGACGCCAAGGCCTGCCAGCTTATCGCCGCCGTTGAATTGGGAAGGCGTTTTCTCGGCCAGGGCCTGCGTCGGGGCAGTCCATTCGCGGGACCCAACGAAGTGCGAACCTACCTCGTCGCCCGGCTGCGAGATATTCCCTATGAAGTCTTTGTCTGCCTGTTTCTCGATACCCGGCACCGAGTCATTGAATGTGAGGAGATGTTTCGTGGGACCCTCGACGGCGCGAGCGTCCACCCCCGCGAGGTCGTCCGGGCCGCCCTGGCCAAGAACGCTGCAGCCGTTATTTTCGCCCACAACCACCCATCCGGCGTGCCCGAGCCCAGCGCCGCCGATCGAAGCCTCACAGAGCGGCTAAAGAGCGCCCTGGCGTTGGTGGAGGTGCGCGTTTTGGATCACTTTGTGATTGGCGACGGCCATGCCGTGTCCTTTGCCGAAAGGGGTCTGCTTTAATTGCTACACTTATTTAGTGGCTTTAACGATTCCTACCGAAATATTGTCTGTGGTCGATTTTTTTGCTATAAAGTGCGGCTACTTTGCGCCCCACGGGCCAGGATGTGCTGGAGGATTTCATGTCTAGAGTATGTCAGGTAACCGGAAAACGTCCGCTTACCGGAAACAACGTTTCACACGCCAACAACAAAACTCGGCGTCGCTTTCTGCCGAACCTGCAGACTCACCGCTTTTGGGTCGAGAGCGAGAAAAAATGGGTTCGCCTGCGCTTGTCCACCAAGGGCATGCGCATCATCGACAAGCTTGGAATCGACGCGGTTTTGGCGGACCTGCGCGGCCGCGGCGAAAAAGTGTAAACGAGGGCTTAGTCCATGAGAGAAAAAATCAAACTAGTGTCGAGCGCCGGAACCGGGCACTTCTACACCACCATCAAGAACAAGAAGAATACGCCGGACAAGCTGGAGCGCAAGAAATTCGATCCCGTTGTGCGCAAACACGTCATCTACAGGGAAGCGAAAATCAAATAAACGGTTGCCTTTCCCTACGGGGGGCCGCAAAAAAAACCCGCCATTGGCGGGTTTTTTGTTGCTCGCTGATCGAAGCCTATGCCGCGGCGGGTGCTAACGAATAGCCGCGCAGCCGGGCGGCAAACTCGCGCAGTCCGTGGATGCCGCTCTCTTCCGCCTGCTTGCACCATTCCTGCAGACTCGCCACAACATCGTGGCCACTGGAAGAAGAGCGTTGCCAAATTCCCTGTAACTGCACCCGATACTCATAGACGGTTTTGAGCGTGTGGCTGCGCTGCAGGATGGCGCCCAATCGATCCTTCATGGAAGAATCCAACCGAGCTTCGTCGCGGACCAGCAGTTTGCGCGCCATTTTCAGCAGCCCATTCCACGTCCCATCCTGCTGGGCTTGAGCGCGGCTCTGCTCTTCGCGCAGCACCGGAACGATCACGTCGCGGTAGTAACTCGACAGCACGTGAAACCGGGTGGCGATGACGGCCTTGACCGTCTCCACATCGACCATCTCCTTGCCCGGCACCACCACCGGCATCGGAGCAACCTTTTTGACCTGGGCAAGTCCGGCGATTTCCATGGCGCGAATGTAGAACCAACCGATATCGAACTCCCACGGTTTGGACGAGAGTTTCGCGGAGCTGGGGAACGCATGGTGGTTATTGTGCAGCTCCTCGCCGCCAATCAAGATGCCCCAGGGCGAGATATTCGTCGCCGCATCGGTCGTTTCGTAGTTGCGGTAACCCCAGTAGTGGCCAATGCCGTTAACGACGCCGGCGGCGAAGATCGGAATCCACAACATCTGTACGGCCCACACCGTAATGCCGATCGGTCCAAGCAACAGCAAGTTGATGAACATCATCGCCGCGATGCCAGACTTGCTAAACCGCGTGTAAACGTTGCGCTCGGCCCAATCGTTCGGGGTCCCGAAACCGTATTTTTCCAGGGTCTCGGCGTTCTTGGCTTCCGCCCGATACAGCTCAGATCCTTCGAGCAGCACTTTGCGGATGCCGCGCACCTGGGGACTGTGGGGATCGTCTTCGGTTTCGCATTTGGCGTGGTGCTTGCGGTGAATCGCCGCCCACTCTTTGGTCACCATGCCGGTGGTGAGCCACAACCAGAAGCGAAAGAAATGGGACACGACAGGATGGAGCTCCACCGAGCGGTGCGCCTGGTGACGATGGAGAAAGATTGTTACGGCGGCAATTGTAATGTGAGTAACGAGCAACGTGTAACCGACGACACCCCAAACGGAAAGATCCAACAAACCACTTAGCATCAACGAACCCCTCAATGAACTGCTGTACAGATGATAGATATATATGGAGTCGTCACTCCGGACGATCAAGATTAGGCAAAGATAATATTTTCTTTTTAACCTTTAGTGCAACACCAAAATAAACCCCATCCGCACACTCAAGCTCTTGTTTTATGCGAAAGCCGACTAGGTGCGGTACTCCGCGTTAATCCTCACATAGTCATAGGAAAAGTCGCAGGTCCAATAAGTGGCCGAATGGCCGCCACGGGCGAGTTCGACGCGAATGGCGACTTCGGGCCGATTCATCGTCGCTTGCCCGGCGGCCTCGGTGTAATTCGACGCTCGCATGCCGCCATTAACGATACACACATCGCCCAAGTAAACATCAACGCGATCGATCGCCAAGCCTTCAAGGCCCGCTCGACCGATCGCCGCCAGGATGCGTCCCCAATTCGGATCGCTGGCGAACAACGCCGTTTTGATTAAAGGCGAAGTGCCTATGGCGCGCCCCACTTGCCGGCATTCCTCCAGCGTCGCGCCGCCGTTGATGTCGAGCGTCACGAACTTGGTGGCGCCTTCGCCGTCGCGTACGATGGCTTGCGCTAATCTCACGCACACATCGGTGAGCGCGCTCTCAAAATCGCGGCACGCATCGCTGCTCTCCGAGCCGATCGCCACGCCGGATTGACCGGTCGCGGCCAACACGCACGCATCATTGGTCGACATATCGCCATCGACGATCACGCGGTTGAAGCTCTGCTCGACCGCGCGACCCAACAGCTTTTGCAGCGACGGCTGACTCACGCCTGCGTCGGTTGCGATGAAGGCCAGCATGGTGGCCATATTCGGTGCGATCATGCCCGCGCCCTTGGCAATGCCGGTGATCGTAACGGTCTTGCCGTCGATCTCGATGCGACGGCTGGCGCCCTTAGCCACCGTGTCGGTGGTCATAATACCCTGCGCGGCCTCGAGCCAGCCGTCGGGCGATAGATTCCCAAACGCGGCATCAAGACCGTTCACAACTCGATCGGTAGGCAAGAACTCCCCGATCACCCCGGTTGAAAACGGCAAGACTTCGTCGGCCCGGCAGGCGCCGCGTACGGCCACCGCCTCACAACAGGTTTGCGCATCCGCCATGCCGCGCTCGCCGGTGCCGGCGTTGGCGTAACCGGTGTTAACCAGCAGAAAACGGGGGGATCGCACCTGCAAATGGCGGCGCGCCAGGACGACCGGTGCGGCGCAAAACGCGTTAGTGGTGAATGTCGCCGCGCAGACTGTACCGGGCGCCAATTCCATCAGCACGAGATCCCGCCGATCGGGCTTTTTGATGTGCGCCCTAGCCACTCCCACGCGCACGCCTCGAACGGACGGCAACGATGCAGGCGCAACAAGTTCGACGGCCATAGGTTACGCGAGCTTCCCGTGACAGTGCTTGTACTTCTTGCCCGATCCGCAAGGACACGGTTCGTTGCGGCCGACTTTACGCCCGTCACGTACCATGGGCGTCACGCGCTCAGACGCTTCCGCCTCCTCATCTTGCACAACCTCGGCGCCGCCCGTCTCCTCCATTGCGGACGCATGGGCATGCTGAAAGTGCAGATTCGAAGGCTCCTGGCGCCGCTTCTCTTCAATGGCTTCCACGTCGCGCTCGGCCTTGATCTGCACCTTGGAAATAATACCGACAACGCTTTGCTTGATGCGGTCGAGCATGTGGCCGAACAACTCGAAGGCCTCGCGCTTGTACTCCTGCTTGGGATTTTTTTGCGCGTAGCCCCGCAGATGTATCCCTTGGCGCAAGTAGTCCATCGCCGCCAGATGCTCCTTCCAATTGCTGTCGAGCACCTGCAACATCACCGCCTTTTCGAAGTGGCGCAGCACGGGAGCGCCGACTTGACGTTCCTTTTCCTGGTACGCCGTCTCGAGTTCGCTAACGATGCGCTCGCGCAACGACTCCTCGTGGAGATCGGCATTTTCGTCGAGCCACTGTCTGACCGGCATGGGCAGTCCGAACTCCCGCTCAAGGGCTTGCTCCAATCCCGCCACGTCCCACTGTTCCTCCATGCTCTGGCGCGGAATGTGGGCGTCGATTACGGCGTTTACTACGTCCTTTCGAATCGCCTTGATGGTTTCCGAGATATCGTCGGTACGCAGCAACTCATTGCGCTGCTCATAGATGACTTTGCGCTGATCGTTGGCGACATCGTCGTATTCCAGCAACTGCTTGCGAATGTCGAAGTTGTGACCCTCGACTTTGCGCTGCGCATTCTCGATGGCTTTGGTAACCCACGGGTGCTCGATGGCTTCGCCTTCCTGCATGCCCAGGCGCTGCATGAGCGCACCGACACGGTCGGACGCGAAGATACGCATCAGACTGTCTTTGAGCGACAGGTAAAAACGCGATGACCCCGGGTCGCCCTGACGGCCGGATCGACCGCGCAACTGATTGTCGATCCGTCGGCTTTCGTGACGCTCGGTACCGATGATGTGCAGACCGCCCGCAGCCAATACGGCGTCGTGGCGAGCCTTCCACTCTTCCTTGCTACGCGCGATGGAAGCTTCATCCGCGTCGGGGTACTTCGCCAGTTCAGACTCGAGACTTCCGCCCAGCACGATGTCCGTGCCGCGGCCCGCCATGTTGGTCGCGATGGTCACAGCGCCGGGACGACCGGCCTGAGCAACGATCTCGGCCTCGCGGGCGTGCTGCTTCGCATTCAGCACTTCGTGCTTGATCTTGTCCTTGTCGAGCAGTTTGGACAGATACTCGGAAATCTCGATCGACGTCGTGCCGACCAGCACCGGCTGCTGGCGCGACTCGCAGTCTTTAATATCATCGATGATGGCTTTGAATTTTTCTTCCGGCGTCAGGAAAACCAGATCGCCGTGATCCTGACGAACCATGGGCTTGTTCGTGGGAATGACCACGACCTCCAAGCCATAAATCTGCTGAAACTCGTAGGCCTCCGTATCGGCCGTCCCGGTCATGCCGGAGAGCTTGGAATAGAGCCGGAAATAGTTCTGAAAAGTGATCGACGCCAGGGTCTGGTTTTCCTGCTGGATCGCCACGCCTTCTTTTGCTTCCACCGCCTGATGCAGACCATCGGACCAGCGGCGACCCGGCATCGTGCGGCCGGTGAACTCATCGACGATGATGATCTGATTATTCTGGACGATGTAGTGATCGTCGCGGCGAAACAGGGCGTGGGCGCGCAACGCGGCATTAAGGTGGTGCATTAGATTGATATGGGCGGCGTCGTAAAGACTCTCGCCTTCATGAATCAGGCCGGCCGCCGTGAACAACTCCTCAGCCTTCTGATGCCCCTCTTCCGTCAGATGGACTTGGCGCCCCTTCTCGTCGACGGAGTAGTCGCCGGGGCCATCTTCCGTCTCCTGCTTGACCAGATTTGGCACCAGCGTATTAATTTTCGCGTACAGCGCCGAGCTGTCTTCCGCCGGCCCCGAAATGATCAACGGCGTGCGCGCCTCGTCGATCAAAATCGAGTCGACCTCGTCGACCACGGCGAACGACAATCCGCGCTGCACTTGGTCGGCAAGGGTGAAGGCCATATTGTCGCGCAAATAATCGAAGCCGAACTCGTTGTTCGTGCCGTAGGTGATGTCGGCGGCGTACATCTGGCGCTTGGTGGCCGAATCCTGTCCGCTAAAAATGACGCCGGTCGTCAACCCAAGAAACCCGTACAGCTTGCCCATCCACTCGGAATCGCGACGAGCCAAGTAATCATTCACGGTAACGACGTGGACGCCCTTGCCCGGCAGCGCGTTAAGATACACGGCCAGGGTCGCAACCAATGTCTTGCCCTCGCCGGTGCGCATCTCTGCGATCTTGCCGTCATGGAGCACCATGCCGCCGATGAGCTGCACATCAAAATGCCGCATACCGAGAACGCGCTTGCCGGCTTCGCGCACCGTTGCGAACGCCTCGGGCAACAAATCGTCGAGCTTCGTTCCTTCCGCCAGACGACGGCGAAACTCTTCCGTCTTGCCGCGAAGGTCCGCGTCCGATAACTTGACGAACTCGGGCTCCAAAGCGTTGATCTTCGCAACGGCGGCGCCCATTTTTTTCAGCAAGCGTTCGTTACGACTGCCGAAGACACGACTTAAAAAATTCCCTATCATGAAGCCTTCATGACCTAAGTTTGTTAGTTGATACGGAGGAAAATGCCGCGACTTCGGACCGAAGCCGGGCGTAGCCAACCCTGAACCTACTTGCCCAAACGGAGACGACTCGAACTACTCAGAACGCCCCTAGACAAACGCCGGTTAACGACTGGCGCGCAAGTAAGTGACTGGATTCACCGCCTTTCCGTTGCGAAGCACTTCGAAATGGACATGCGGACCTGTTGATCGACCGCTGGAGCCCATGAGTGCAATTGCATCCCCTTTTTGAATTACGTCCCCAACATTCACCAAGTTCGTCTTGTTGTGGCCGTACCGTGTAACGTAACCGTTGCCGTGATCGACCTCAACCATGGTGCCATATCCGTAGCGATCACCGGACCAGGTCACCACGCCGCTAGCGACCGATAGGATACGCGACCCTTCTTTCCCAGCAAAGTCCACACCATAATGATAGGCCTGCTTCCCGGTAAATGGGTCGGTTCGTTTGCCAAAGTGGGATGATACCCACCCTGACGTGACAGGTCTGCCGGTCGGTACCGTTTCCTCGAGTAAAATCCTGTTCATTAGCAGCGTTTCCAGAATGGATAATTGCTGCTCGCGATCCTCGAACTGATGGGTCAATTGCTCCAGCGCGCCGACCAGTTCGGCCGCCTCAATGGCATCAATGGACGAACGGACTTCGGGTCCGCCCACCGCCGGCGGGTTTTCGAAGTCGAACTCACCTTTTTCCAGCTTTGCAAGTTCGACGAGTCGTTTACCCAGCGCATCGAGCCGGACCGCATGGGCCTGCAACTGACCCAACCGCTGCGTCAAAGCGTTAATACTGTACTGGGCTGTTTCCACCACTTGAGCAACCTGATCCTGTTGCTGTTCCATTTGCAGCGCGGCCACGTTGTTCGTCTGGCTCTCTTGGTGCCGAATCAAGGCCACACCGTAACCGAGGGAAACGCAAAAGGTTGGAACACCGAAGACCAGAAACAGGAGCAACGCTATCGCCGCACGTGAAGACAGGTTAATGTTTATTGGACTTTTGCGTGTTTTTGGCAGCAGAATTATATTCATAGTTTACGTCGCAGCCTTTTGGTCCTTGGGTAACCCATTTGCGCAAATCGCCAATGAACAAGAATTTTTCAAAAACGGCCATGGAGCAATTGTCATGTTCCACGACACCGTTACATGCTGCACTTCTCCAGAAAGCGCGTTATCTGCAAGCCGTTGAGTCGAAAATCCATCCGCTCATCCCCTCACCCTTGAACCAACACTGTCGAGTGGCGAACGTGCGAGACGGTATCCTGATTCTTCAAACTGACTCCGCCGTGTGGGCTACGAAAGCCCGTTTCGCCACGGCCGAACTCTTACCGAAAATCCTCTCCCTAGACCTGGGAATCGAACAGATACGCATTGGCACCCGTCCCAGTGAATCCGTTATGCAAACTGCGACTCGGCGCGCGTCCTTGTCATCAACAACGGCCGAACTTGTGAACGATTTAGCCGACTCGATCACAAACCCGCCTTTGGCCGCCGCCCTGCGACGTCTGGCACGCCACGCTAAGCAGTAAAATCAAATAGTTATTATTTAAATACACGTTCTGGGTGTATTTTCAAGCCCAGACATTATACATAAGGAGTGTGACGGGGAACAAGGAGAATTACGCACTATTTTGGCGAGTTATTCACCAGTCATAGCCGGACGAACCGCGGAGACTCGAGCGGGAACTGCAGAGCCGGTGGCTAGGTCGCCAACACCGGCTGAACAAACGAAATCGGAGCAGTGGAATCGTCTTCGAAGGTCACCAACTCCCACGCCGACTCGTCCGCCATAAGTTGACGCAACAGTCGATTATTCAGGGCGTGACCCGATTTGTGACCGCTGAATGCGCCGATCAAACTCCGCCCGAGCAAATACAAGTCGCCAATGGCGTCCAGTACCTTGTGCTTGACGAACTCGTCGTGATAGCGCAAGCCGTCTTCATTCAGCACGCGGTAATCGTCGACAACTACGGCGTTGTCCAAGCTGCCGCCCAACGCCAGGCTGCGCGCCCTCAGATATTCGATCTCTTTCAGGAATCCGAAAGTCCGCGCGCGACTGATCTCCTTGACGAACGACGTAGTGGAGAAGTCGATCGTTGCCGTTTGATTCGAAGTACGGAACGCGGGATGATCGAAATCGATTACGAACGACACTTTGAAGCCGTCGAACGGATCGAAACGCGCCCATTTGTCGCCGTCTTCCACCATTACCGAACGTTTGATCCGAATAAATCGCTTCGGCATGTTTTGTTCGACGATGCCGGCTGATTGAATCAAGAACACGAACGGACCGGCGCTGCCGTCCATGATGGGCACTTCCGGCGCGCTGAGATCGACATATGCGTTGTCGATACCTAAACCGGCGAGCGCGGATAACAAATGCTCGACCGTCGACACGCGCACATCGTCTTTAACGAGCGTCGTCGACAATCGAGTATCGCCAACGTTGTCAGGACAAGCAGGAATCTCAACCGGCGGATCGAGATCAACGCGGCGAAAAATAATGCCGGTATCCGCCGCGGCGGGTCGAAGCGTCAGATAAACTTTGTTGCCCGTGTGCAAGCCGACGCCTGTCGCCCGGATAACATTCTTGAGGGTACGCTGTTTGATCATGCGCTCGACGCCTATTTTCCTTACGAAACCGCCCCTTGATAGCGGCGCAATGTTAGCACAGCTTGACCAGACGCGAATAGTAAAGATGCGGTTTTGCTCACAAAACACGCATCTCTACCGCACGCCCGCCCTGCGCTGTCTCCAACAGGAGACAGACTTTTCAATGCGACTAGTCTGCTTGTCGTCGCAAGAACGCCGGGATGTCCAGATATTCCATGCTGACATCCCCATTTACGGTCATGCGACCACCGCGGCCAGGTTGACTGCGCAAGATCGCCGGACGTTCGAGGGCGTTGTAGTCAACAGGCTCTTCCTTGTCCGATGAATGAACGATCTTCAACGGCGATTCCTCACGCTCGTCCGCCCGACCCAAACCGGTGGCCACGACTGTGACCCGCAGCTCGTCGGTGAGTTCCGGATCGATGACCGTGCCCACGACGACCGTCGCGTTGTCCGCGGCAAACTCTTTAATCGTATTGCCCACATCATCGAACTCGCCGATGGACATATCGGGACCCGCGGTCACATTGACCAGAATCCCGCGCGCGCCGGCAATGTTGATGTCTTCCAACAACGGACTCGCAATGGCCATCTCGGCGGCGCGGCGAGCGCGATCTTCCCCGGTGGAGAAGCCCGTGCCCATCATCGCCATGCCCATCTCAGACATCACGGTGCGAACGTCGGCGAAGTCCACATTGATCAAGCCCGGCCGCGTGATGAGGTCAGCGATGCCTTGCACAGCGCCCAGCAGGACGTCATTGGCGGCGCGAAACGCGCTCAACAACGACACACCCTTGCCCAGCACGGTCAACAGCTTTTCGTTCGGAATGGTGATCAACGAGTCGACGTACTGACTCAACTCGGCGATCCCCGCTTGAGCAACCGCCAACCGCTTCTTGCCTTCGAACGGAAACGGCTTGGTAACCACGGCGACCGTCAAAATGCCGAGATCCTTCGCCGCGCGGGCCACCACCGGTGCGCCACCGGTACCCGTTCCGCCGCCCATACCCGCGGTGATGAACAACATGTCCGCGCCTTCGATCGCTTCGACAATGCGCTCGCGATCTTCCAACGCCGCCTGCTTGCCGATGTCGGGGTTCGCGCCGGCGCCCAGGCACTTGGTGATGTTGGTACCGAGCTGCAACACCGTCGGCGCTTTCGAATTGCGCAGCGCCTGTGCGTCGGTATTGGCAGCAATGAACTCTACGCCCTCAATGTTTGCTTCGACCATATGATCGACGGCGTTACCGCCGCCACCGCCCATGCCGATGACCTTGATCACGGCGTTTTGGGAAAACGAATCCACTAGTTCAAACATAATGATGACCTCCAATCCATGTTGTCATATCCGACCAAACTTCAATCCTTGCATATCAATACTGACCGACGAACCAACCTCTCATCCGATCCCAGACATTCTTGATACCTCCTCCGATTCGCACATCCACGCGCTTTGCGCCACGGTGTCGCATCCCAAAATGCAGCAACCCTACCCCCGTGGCATAAATGGGGTTGCGCACTACTTCCGTCAAACCACTGATCTTCTGCGGCACGCCCACGCGCACCGGCATGTGAAACACCTCTTCCGCCAACTCGGCAACACCTTCCATCCGCGCGCTGCCGCCCGTGAGCACAACGCCGGCGGCCAGCAACTCTTCATAGCCGCTGCGCTGAATCTCGGCCTGAACCAGCGACAACAGCTCTTCGTAGCGAGGCTCCACCACCTCGGCCAGCGTTTGGCGTGCTAGGCGACGTGCCGGGCGATCGCCAACGCTGGGGACTTCAATGCTCTCATCCGGACTGGCCAATTGAGTCATGGCGCAGGCGTATTTGACCTTGATCTCCTCGGCGTGATGGGTCGGCGTGCGCAACGCGACGGCAATATCGTTGGTTACCTGATCGCCGGCGATGGGAATCACCGCGGTGTGACGAATCGACCCGTCGGTGAACAGCGCGATATCCGTCGTGCCGCCGCCGATATCCACCAAACACACGCCGAGATCTTTTTCGTCTTCCGTTAGCACCGCGAAGCTCGAAGCCAACTGTTCCAAAATAATGTCGTCCACTTCCAGGCCGCAGCGGCGAACGCACTTAACGATGTTCTGCGCCGCACTGACCGCGCCGGTCACGATGTGCACTTTCGCCTCCAAGCGCACGCCAGACATGCCGATTGGCTCGCGGATGCCTTCCTGCCCGTCGACGATGAATTCCTGGGGCAGCACGTGGAGGATCTTCTGATCGGCGGGAATCGCCACCGCGCGGGCGGCGTCGATCACCCGGTCCACATCGCTCTGGGTCACTTCATGCTCGCGTATGGCGACGATGCCGTGGGAGTTCAGGCTGCGAATGTGGCTGCCGGCGATGCCCGCGTAAACAGAATGAATCTGGCAGCCGGCCATCAGCTCCGCCTCCTCAACGGCGCGCTGAATCGACTGCACGGTGGATTCGATATTCACCACCACGCCCTTCTTCAAGCCGCGCGAGGGGTGCGAACCGATCCCGAAGATTTCGATTTCGCCATCATCGCTCACCTCCGCCACGATCGCCACCACCTTCGAAGTGCCGATATCGAGGCCGACTATGAGATTCTTGTCCGCTTTTCTCGCCATCCGATTTACATCGCCGTAATTTCGTCGGGTCGCCACCGCACAGCGAACCCGTTGGGATATCGAAGATCGACCTGCTCGACGCGCGCCAACGCCGGGGCGATCACCCTTGGATACGTGCGCACAAAGCGCGAAATCCGTCGCTCATCCAGCCGGCGGCCGATCACCACCTTCAAACCGTTATCCATTTGTGCTCGCCACGCCCCGCGGCTATCGAGGGTCAGCGCTTCCAACCGCAAGCGCACCGGCGCGAGGGCCGCGCTCAGATCGCGATAGCGTTCGACCATCTCCCGCTCACGGCCACCGGGCCCCTGAAAGACCGGCAGTCCCTGGGGAATCGTGTGCTGCGCAGGGACGAATCGCTCGCCCCTGACGTTCACCAGCCCGCCGTCGAGCCAGCGCGCGAATGCCTGTTGCTCCTTGATCTCGACCGCGACGGCCCCGGGCCATTGGCGTCGCACCGCCACGGAATCGATCCACGGGTGACGCTTGATGGCGTCTTTAACCGCTTCAAGATCGCAGGCGAACAGGTTCTGCCCCCGCAGCCCGGCCAGGATCTGCGACAAATCGCTTTCCTGCACATGGACAAACGCACCAGACACTCGAACCTCGCGTATTGGCCACACCTGCGGCGAGTACAGCCAGTGATTGAATCCGAGGGCGATGGCATATGTCGCGACGACCGCCGTCACGACCGACGCGATACGCTTGACGCTGATGTTGGCCGCGCTTGCGCGCAGCGCATCGAGCGTGCGCGAGCGCGCCTTACGCGATCCCAGAACCGCCAGCACTAGACTGCTCCTCGCGCCACAAGGCTTTGCTCCAGAATGATCCAGCACAATTGCTCGAACGTCAGGCCGGCTTGCCGCGCCGCCATCGGCACCAGACTGTGGTCCGTCATGCCCGGGATGGTGTTGACCTCCAGCAGCCACGGATTGCCGTCTTTATCGCACATGAAATCGACGCGCCCCCAGCCGCTACAACCCAGGGCGTTAAACGCCTGCAATGCCAGCGCTTGGTAGCGCTGCTCGGTCGACTGGTCGAGGCCGCACGGGCAGTGGTAGCGCGTATCGGTGGCGAAGTATTTCGCCTCGTAGTCGTAGAACTGGCGCGGCGTTTCCAGTCGAATCAGGGGCAGAGCTTGACCGCTCAAGATCGACGCCGTGTACTCGGGACCCGTGATCCATTGCTCCACCAGCACGTGCTGGTCGACGCGACGGGCCGCCTCCCATGCCGCGCGCAGTTGGGATGGCGAGTCGACCTTGCTCATGCCGATACTCGATCCCTGGCTTACCGGCTTAGCGATCACGGGAAAAGGCAAAGACTCGACTTGTTTGAGCGCCTCTTCGGTATCCACGGCCACAAACCGCGGCGTGGGCAGACCGATGCCTTGCCAGATCCACTTGGTGCGCAGCTTATCCATCGCCAGGGCCGACCCCATGACTCCGCTGCCGGTATAGGGCAGGCCAAGCGTTTCCAGCGCGCCTTGCAGCGTGCCGTCTTCGCCGCCGGGTCCGTGCAGCGCGATGAACACCCGGTCAAAGCGGCCGCCCATCAACTGCGAGATTGCGCCCGCGCGCCAGTCAATCCCGTGGGCGTCGACGTTGAGCGTCTTCAGCGCGTTCAAAACGGCGTTGCCGCTCTTCAAAGAGATTTCCCGCTCGGCGGACTCGCCGCCCAGCAACACCGCAACACGGCCGAACACGGCCGGATCGTTGAAACGCGCAGCAAGCTCCTTTTTCATTCGGACTCTCCCACGATATGCGCCTCAGGTTGCAGCCAAATACCGGTTCGTTCCAAAACCTTTTTTTGGACAAAAACAATCAGACTCTCAATGTCCGCCGCCCGCGCCGAACCCGCATTGATGATAAAGTTGGCGTGCTTTTCAGACACGCACGCCGCCCCGATGCAATAACCTTTCAGGCCGCATTGCTCGATCAGCCGGCCCGCGTAGTCGCCCTCGGGATTGCGAAACACCGAACCGCAATTGGCGCTTCCCGTGGGCTGGGTGGCGTTGCGCCGCTCCAACAGAGCTTTTATTCGCAACAGTCCCGCTTCACCGTCGCCCGCGGGCACGCGCAACCAAGCGCCGACAAACCACTCGCCCGGATGGCCGATCACTTCCCGATAGCCGACGCGAAACTCGTTGGGCGCGCGCACCCGGCGCACACCGCCAGCGTCAATTGTTTCGACGCGCTCCACCCAAGCCCAGGTTTCGCCGCCGAAGGCGCCCGCGTTCATCGCCAGCGCCCCGCCCATGGTGCCGGGAATCCCGGCCAGAAACTCAACGCCGCTCCGTTGATGCGCGGCGCAGAAGCGGGCGACTTTGGCGCACGGCACGCCGGCTTCGACGCGCACCGTTCCATCTTCTTCAAGCTTCAGCACGCTCAATGCCGAGTGAGTCGCAATCACGGTTCCCTTGAAACCGCCGTCGCGCACCAGAATGTTGCTGCCCAGGCCCAGCCACATGACAGGCTCATCGGGCGGCAACTGGCGCAGAAACTCCGCCAAATCGTCCAGATCCGCCGGCGTGTAAAACTGCCTGGCCGGCCCGCCCACTCGCCAGGTGGTGTGGCGGGAAAGCGGCTCATTGCGGCGCAATGTTCCGCGCAACATCGATGATTGTTGAGCCGCCATCATCGCGCTCCTCCCGACCAGAACTCGATCAAGCCCTTGGCCGCGCCGCCCACATCCCCCGCCCCCATGGTCAGCACGATATCGCCGTCGCGCAGCAGCGGCGTCAACGCCGCGGGCAAATCACCCACGCCATCGACAAACACCGGATTGACCTTGCCGCGGGCGCGAATCGCGCGGCACAGATCCCGGCTGTCGGCGCCGACAATGGGCGCTTCGCCCGCGGCATACACTTCGAGCAGCACCAACGCATCCAAATCCGACAGCACCACGGCGAAGTCTTCGAATAGATCCCGAGTGCGGGAGTAGCGATGGGGCTGAAACGCCACCACGAGACGCCGATCGGGCCACCCTTGGCGAATGGCATCCACCGTCGCCGCGATCTCGCGCGGATGGTGGCCATAGTCATCCAGCAACAGCACCTTGCCGGCCGAGGTCGTCACCTCGCCGTAACTCTGGCAACGGCGCCCGATGCCTTGAAATTCACGCAGCGCTTTCGCAATGCGCGCGTCGTCCACGCCGACTTCACGCGCGACGGCAATGGCAACCAACGCGTTGCGCACGTTATGTTTGCCCGGCATGTTGAGTTCGACCGCCAGGGACTGGTCGACGCCGTTCTGGTGGACCTCGAAATACGTGCGCAGCCCCTGTTGACGAACATTCACGGCCCGTATGTCCGCGTCATCGCTCAAACCGTAGGTCAACACAGGCTTGGTGATTTCATCGATCGCACCGCGCACCACGTCATCGTCGATGCACAGCAATGCCAGGCCGTAAAACGGCAAATGATGGAGAAATTCAATGAACGTCTGACGCAGCCGATTGAAGTCGCCGCCGTAGGTGGCCATGTGATCGGCATCGATATTGGTCACCGCCGCGATGACGGGTTGAAGATAGAGGAACGATGCGTCGCTCTCATCCGCCTCAGCCACGAGGTACTCGCCCGCGCCGAGTCGAGCGTGGGTGCCGGCGCTGTTGAGCTTGCCGCCGATAACGAACGTCGGATCCAAACCACCCTCCGCCAAGACGCTGGCAACCAGGCTCGTGGTCGTCGTCTTGCCGTGCGTCCCGGCGATGGCGATGCCGTAGCGAAAGCGCATAATTTCCGCCAGCATCTCCGCCCGCGGAACGATGGGGATGCGGGCGGCGTGGGCGGCGATCACCTCCGGGTTGGTTTCCGCGACGGCGCTGGACACCACGACCACGTCTTTGCCCGTGACATTGACGCCATCATGGCCGATGGCAACGGTCACACCCAAACCTTTGAGACGGTCCGTCATGGCGCTCGCGCGCATATCGGAGCCGGACACGTCATAACCCAAGTTGAGCAGCACTTCCGCAATGCCGCCCATGCCGGCGCCGCCGATGCCGACGAAGTGGATGCGCTGAATCCGGCGCATGACATTGCGCGTGACGCCCGCCGCATGAGTGATCATGGCGTCGCCGTTGCCCTCGGCTCGATAGACTCGCCTAAACACGTTGCGCCTCCAAACACGATTCCGCCACCACGCGGGCCGCGTCCGTCATCGCCACCGACCGCGCCGCCTGCGCCATGGCCAACAAGCGCTGGCGGTCGGGGCTGCCGTCGGCGGTGAAATAACGTTCGATGATCCGCGCCAGAACAGCGGGAGTGAGATCCTGCTGCAAAACCAACTCGGCCGCGCCGACGCAAGTCAGGAACTCGGCATTGGCGCGCTGATGATCGTCCACCGCGAAGGGGAATGGCACCAACACCGACCCGACCCCGGCTGCGGCCAATTCGCTGACCGTCAGCGCGCCGGAGCGGCAAATCACCAGATCGGCCCAACCATAGGCTTGGGCCATGTCATCGATGAACGCATCGACCCGCGCCGTCACGCCCGCCGCGGCGTAATTGCGTCGGGCAACATCGATGTGCGCCGCGCCCGTCTGGTGCCAAACCTCGGGGCGTTGCGGTTGGGGAATCTGCGTCAATGCCGCCGGCACCATTTCATTGAAAACCTGCGCGCCCAGACTTCCGCCAACGATCAACACACGCAACGCACCGGAGCGCCCGGCGAATCGTTGCGCGGGATCGGTCACCGCGACAATGCTTGCCCGAACCGGATTGCCCACGGCGCGGGCCTTACGCCGCGGCACAAACGTCGCCGGAAACGCCTCGAACACCCGATGCGCCAACGGCGCGAGCATCCGGTTGGTCAGTCCTGCTATGGCGTTCTGCTCGTGAATAATCAACTTCATCCCCATCAAACGACTGGCCACACCGCCCGGCCCGGCCACGAATCCACCCATGCCCAACACCACCCTCGGCCGGTGACGGGCCAGCACCCTTGCCGCTTGGATCACGGCGCGCAGGACGTTCCAGGGCGCGCCGATCCAGCTCAACAGTCCTTTGCCGCGCAATCCCTGAACGCCGATGCACTCCAGCGGTATGCCCGCCGCGGGCACCACCTTCGCTTCCAAGCCGCGCAGGGTGCCCATCCAAACCACCTCGACGCCGCGCCCACGCAATTCATCCGCCACCGCCAGCGCCGGAAACACGTGACCGCCCGTTCCACCCGCCATGATCATCACCGGCCGCGCCATCCTGTCCGCCCTCCACCGCTGGCGGCCGCGTCACGCACCTCATGGGCGACGCGCAGCAACATAGCGATTGCCGTCATGGAAACGATCACGCTGCTGCCGCCGTAGCTCAACAGCGGCAGAGTCAGTCCCTTGGTGGGAAGCACGCCCATGTTTACACCGAGATTGATGAAAGCTTGCAGGCCAAACCACACCGCGATTCCGACCGCCAAGTGTGCTCCGAAAACGTTCTGTTGTTGATGCGCTTGCTGCGCGATTTGAAGGCCGCGCGAAATTAACACAACGTAGAGCGCAATAACAATGACGGTAATGAACAGTCCCAGTTCTTCCGCCAGAATCGCCATCAGAAAATCGGTGTGGGCCTCGGGCAGGTAATACATCTTCTGGACACTGCTGCCCAGACCGACGCCGAACCACTCGCCGCGGCTGAACGCAATGAGCGCTTGGCACAATTGATAACCTTGGCTGTAGGAGTACTGCGGTTCGCAGGCATGCCAAAAGCTCATCAACCGCTCGAAGCGGTAAGGCGAAGCCACCATGAGGACGGTAAACGCCGCGGCGGCCGACACGCCGAGGATGCCGATGTAGCGCAATTTCAGCCCCGCCAGAAAGTACATCGCGCCCACCGTCACCACGATTACCACCATCGCGCCGAAATCGGGCTCGAGCAACAACAATCCCGCCGCCAGGGCCAACGGCACCAGGGAACGCAGCATCTCGCGCCACGAGTCGCGAATCTCCACGGCATAACGACTGAGCAATGCGGCATAAAAGACGATGATCATCAGCTTGACCATTTCGGAAACCTGCATGTTCACCGGACCGAGGGTCAGCCAGCGCGTGCTGCCGTTGACCGTCTTGCCGATGCCGGGAATCAGCACCACCACCAGCAAAGCAAGCCCGACCACTAAAAGCGGACTCGACATACGGCGCCAGAAGCGCAGGCGCATTCGCATGACGGCAATGGCACACAACAAGCCGACGGCGGCGTAGATCGCCTGTCTGACCGCGAAATAGAACGGTTGCTCGTAGCGCGTGTCCGCCAGATTGACCGAAGCTGACCCAATGGCCACTATTCCAAGAGCCAGCAACGCCCCGGACACCCCGAGGATCCAATAGTCCAGATACAGCGGCGTGGACTTGGCACTGGAAAGCCTGTCGACCGCGGCCCTCATCCGAGTAACCCCTTCACTTCCTTGACGAAGACTTGCCCGCGATCTTCGTAGCCTTTGAACATGTCGAAACTGGCGCAGGCGGGCGACAGCAGCACCACGTCGCCAGAGCGCGCCAGATCCCGCGCGCGCGCCACGGCGTCTTTCATGCTCGCCACGCGCACCACGGGAACCGCGGCCGCCAACGCGTTTTCCAGCAACGGCGCGTCCTGTCCAAACAAAACCGCGGCTCGGCCGCGATCGCGCATCGGCTGGGCGAGCGGCGCAAAATCCTGGCCCTTGCCCAGACCGCCAGCGATCAACACCACCGGCCCGGGCGCGCCGTCGATGGCGGCCACCGTGGCGCCGACATTGGTGCCTTTGGAGTCGTTATACCAGCGCACGCCGTCGCGCTCGGCCACGAACTGCATCCTGTGGGGCAGGCCCGCAAACGTGCGCAGCGTGGAAAGCATGGGTTGCATGGGCAGACCGATGGCCTCGCCCAGCGCCAACGCGGCCAGCGCGTTGGCCGCGTTGTGCCTGCCCTTGATACTCATGTCATCGACGGACAGCAACGCCACCGTGCCGCGCGCCAACCACTCTCGGCCGTCGCGCTGCAACAGTCCGTACTCTTCCCCGGCCGGCGCATTCATTCCAAAGCTCATGCACGCCCCCCGCGGATGGGGCAACGCCATAACCAACGGGTCATCCCGATTCACCACGCAGTGTCGCGCGCCGGCGAAAATTCGCCCTTTGGCGTCCGCATACTCATCCAAGGTGGCGTAGCGGTCCATGTGATCCGGCGTGATATTGAGCACCACCGCGGCCGTGCTGGCCAAGGAGTGCGTCGTCTCCAGCTGGAAGCTGGACAACTCCAGGACATAGAAATCCGGAACGGGCTCGACCAGCAGATCCAAAGCGGGAGTGCCGACGTTGCCGCCCATCAAAACCGAACGGCCGGCGGCGTGTATCATCTCGGTAACCAGATGGGTAACCGTGCTCTTGCCGTTTGAGCCGGTGATGGCCACGATCGGCGCCCGGGCCCGCTGGGCGAACAACTCGATGTCGCCGACCACGGGAACGCCGCGGGCGATCGCCTTCTCGATCAACGGTAGCTTCACCGAAACGCCCGGACTCACGACCAGTTCGTCCGCGGCGTCCACCACATTCGCTTCAAGGTCACCCAAAAACACCGCCACATCCGGATAATCGGCTTGAATCTGCGCGAGCCCCGGCGGCTTTTCGCGCGTGTCGCACACCGCCACGGGCGCGCCTTCCGCGGACAGCAGGCGAACGCAGGACAGGCCGGTTTTGCCCAACCCGATGATCAATGTTTTTCTTGCGTTCGCCGCGTTCACTTTGCGCACTCTCACCGCGATAGCCATATTCGCCTATCGAATCTTCAACGTCGCCAATCCGACCAGAACCAAAATCACCGTGATAATCCAGAACCGCACAATCACCCGCGGCTCCGGCCAACCTTGCAACTCGAAATGGTGGTGCAAGGGCGCCATGCGGAAGATTCGCCGGCCCGTCAGCTTGAACGACGCCACCTGCAGGATCACCGACACAGTTTCAATGACGAACACGCCGCCCATGATCAACAACACAAGTTCCTGGCGGACGATTACCGCGATCACCCCAAGGGCCGCGCCTAATGCCAGTGCGCCCACGTCGCCCATGAACACTTGCGCCGGATAGGCGTTGAACCACAGAAATCCCAAGCCCGCGCCGACCATGGCGCCGCAAAACACCGCGACTTCGCCCACGCCGGCGATGTAAGGAATACCCAAGTATTCGGCGAATCGGACATGACCGGTCACATAGGCGAAGACGGCCAAGGCGCCGCCGACCATGACGGTGGGCATGATCGCCAGACCGTCCAGGCCATCCGTGAGATTCACTGCGTTGCTCGTTCCAACGATCACGAAGTAAGTCCAGATGACGAAAAAGAAGCCCAGCGGAATCGCCACTTCCTTGAACACGGGAACGATGAGCGCGGTTTCGGCGGGGCTGGTTGCGGTGTAGTAAAGAAACAACGCCGCGGCAAAACCGAAAATCGATTGCCACAAGTATTTGTAACGGGGCTTCAAACCGTCGTGGTGCTTTTTGATGAGTTTTTTGTAGTCGTCCACCCAACCGATGGCGCCGAACGCCAACATTACAAGCAGCACCACCCACACATAGCGATTGGACAGATCGGACCACAGCAAGACGCTGATGGTAATGGCGGCCAAAATCAACGCCCCGCCCATGGTCGGCGTGCCCTTCTTGCTGAAATGCGACTCGGGACCGAGCTGACGGATCGGCTGGCTCAACTGTTTGACCTTCAAACGGCGGATCATGTAAGGACCGATCAGCAGGGATATAAGCAATGCCGTCAACACACCGAGGACGGCCCGCAGCGTCAAATACTGAAACACGCCGAAGCCGGTGTGCAACGTCGCAAGATAATTTGTCAGATAGAGCAACATTCCGCGTCCTAAATAAGTGCCTTGTGAGGACTCGCCGGAGCCGCCCCACCGCTGTTTTTCAGCGCGGCCACCACTTTTTCCATGGCAATGCCGCGCGAACCTTTGATCAAAATCGTCGAGGCGCTCAATCGGCCGGAGGTGATGTCGCCACGCATGGCGTCTCCGAGAGCCGCCGAATCGGCGAAATACCAAGCACCGGGACCAAAACTCTCCACAGCCTCTCTGCTGTAAGCGCCGGTGGCGTAGAGCGCGTCCACGCCGCGCTCGCGCGCATAAACGCCGACGTCCGCGTGCAGCGCCGCAGCGTCGGCACCCAATTCCAACATATCGCCCAACGCCAGCACCCGCGGCGCATCGCAGGTCATGAGGACGTCGATGGCCGCTTTGACCGAAGCGGGGTTGGCGTTGTAGCTGTCGTCGATCAAACGCACACCGCCGATGCCGCGCCGCGGCACCAAGCGGCCGGGCACCGGTGCCATTGAATTCAAACCCGCGGCGATTTCCTGGGCGGACAAGCCGAAATCCAGCCCCACGGCAACGACAGCCAGGGCATTGAGAACGTTATGGAATCCCGCCAAGGGCAATCGCACATCGATTTGAACATCCCCGCTGCGGGCGCGAAACTCGGTCACAAACCCTTGCTCCAAAATTTTGGTCGCGACCCCGTCGGCATCCGCCGTCACATCGGCGCCGCTTTTCAAGCCAAAGCTCACAATGCGATGAGGCGCGGCGAATTGGCGAAACTGCGCGGCGTGTTGGTCGTCATGATTGATCACTGCCAGGCCGTCGTCGCCCAACGCCGTGAAAATCTCGGACTTGGCTTTGACGACGTCGGCCACGCTGCCAAATCCGGCCAAATGGGCCGGCGCGGCATTCGTCACGATCGCGGCGCGCGGCTGGGCCAGCGCGGACAGGTAGCGAATTTCGCCGGGGCGGTTGGCGCCCATTTCGATCACGGCGAAACGGTGCTGCTTGCGCAGGCGCAGCAGCGTGAGCGGAACGCCGATGTCGTTATTTAGGTTGCCTTCCGTGGCCAGCACGTCACCGCGTTGACCCAGTATCCGAGCCAGCATTTCTTTGACCGTCGTCTTGCCGTTGGATCCGGTAACAGCCACAACAGTCACATCGAGCTTGCCGCGCCAATGCCGCGCCAGCGCGCCAAGGGCCAGACGGGTATCCGTGACGACAACGACCGGAATCGGCGACGATGCGACGGGACGGCCCGCCAACATCGCGACGGCCCCCTGCTGCGCGGCCTGCGCCGCGAACTCGTTACCATCGAAGCGCGGCCCGGTGAGCGCGACAAACAGATCGCCCGGCTTGACCTTGCGGCTGTCGGTGGTGACACGTTGTATAAGCGGGTTGGCCTCGGGCGCCTGCCCGTTCACCGCCGCGGCCACTTCTCTCAAGTGCATCATGCGGGCAGCTCCTGCAATCCCAGCAGAGCGGCGACGTAATGCCGATCGCTGAATGGACGCCGTGTCCCGGCCACTTCCTGATAGTCTTCGTGGCCTTTGCCCGCCACCAGGACGACGTCGCCTTCGCCGGCGCCGCGCACGGCAAACTCAATCGCCTGGCCTCGATCATGAATTATTCGCGCCCGCGCGGCGGTCGTCATGCCGGCAAGAATCGCGCTGACGATTTCCGTGGGGACCTCGTCCCGTGGATTGTCATCGGTTACCACGACATGGTCGGCGAACTGCTCGGCAATGGCGCCCATCTGCGGTCGCTTGCCCGCGTCGCGATTACCGCCGCAGCCGAACACGCACCACAATTGGCGCGAACAGTGCTGCTGAAGGGCGGTGAGCACCTTGGCCAGCGCGTCGGGCGTGTGCGCGTAGTCCACGATCACGGTGGCGCCGGAATTCGGACCCTTGAAGGCCTCCATCCGTCCGGGCAAGGAACGCAGCGTCGCCAATCGCGCGACTGCATCTTCCAACTGGACGCCTTCCAACAACAGAACACCCAAAGCGGCCAGCAGATTCTCCGCGTTGAACGCGCCATAAAGCGCCGTGCGCAGTTCCGCGGCGCCAAAATCACCGTCAAGACGAATCGTCATACCATCGGCGGACAACTCCGCGATCTCGCCGCTCAGTACGAGCGTGCCGGGGGGGCCCTTGACCGCCGCCTGTTTCAATGCAACTCGAAAACCTAGGGTCTGTTTGGCGCGGCGTGCGGCCGCCAACATCTGAGGCGCGAAACCATCGCCCAAGTTGATTACCGCGTTGCGCAATTGAGGCACGGCGAACAACTGCTGCTTGGCCGCGGCATACGCGTTCATGTCGCCGTGATAGTCCAGATGGTCCCGGCTCAAATTGGTGAAAACAGCGGTGCTGAAGCGCACGCCGGCCACGCGGCCTTGCTCCAGTCCGTGGGACGAGACTTCCATCGCCACGTAGCGAGCGCCGCGATCCCGCAGCTTGGCCAGGGTGCGCTGCAGCTTCAGCGGCTGGGGCGTGGTGTGCTGTGCCGGCTTGAGATGGCCGTACAACCCATAGCCCAGGGTGCCGATCAGGCCGCAGGGCAGCGCGCTGCCTTTGGAAAAGGCATGGGCAATGAAGTGGCTGGTCGATGTCTTGCCGTTAGTACCCGTCACGCCGATTACATTGAGCGCTTTGGACGGCTCGTTGTAGTACCGGTCAGCGATCAATCCCACCTTATGCGACAGCTCGTCGACAGGGATAACCGGCACGGCCGCTGCGACATCTGCGGCGATGGCATAGGGAGACTCATACACGACCGCCCGCGCCCCGTAACGAATCGCTTGCTGAATGAAATCGGCGCCGTGGACTTTGCCGCCGCGACAAGCGATGTACAAATCACCGGGGCGAACCTTGCCGCTGTGATCAGCCAACCCGAGCACGGGAATCGCCGGAACGGAACGATCGGTCCAACCGGCGAGCAGCGCATCGAGAGACCACGCCGAGTCGAGAGGTGCGCGCGGCGCGGCCATCATAACGCACCCCGGTTGGACGCCAGCCCAAGTGCGGCCTGATGAGCCGGTGCGCCGATACGGCGTTGGGCTCCGCCCAAATCATCGGGAGGAATGTCCAGCAAGCGCAACGCATCGCTCATCACCTCGGAAAATACCGGCGCTGCGATTTGTCCGCCGTAAAAGTCCCCTCGGCGCGGCTGGTCGATGACGACGACCGCGGCCAAGCGCGGTTTTGACGCCGGCACGATGCCCGCGAACAAAGCAATATATTCGTCGTCGGTGTAGACGCCATTTTTTAGCTTTTTCACCGTTCCCGTTTTGCCGGCGACCCGATAGCCGCTGATGCGGGCCCGCGGCGCGGTGCCGTCGTCGGAAACCACTGTTTCCAACATTGCGCGGACTTTTCGCGCCACTTCCGCCTTCATCACTCGAACGCTCTGGGGAGGCTGGGAAATGGGCAGCAACGATACCGGAATCGATAGTCCGTCATTGGCCAGCGCTACGTAAGCACGCGCCAATTGCAGGCTCGTGGACGACATGCCGTAACCGTAAGAAAACGTGGCATGCTCGAACGGCACCCATTGATGGAAGTCCTTGAGATAGCCGCCCTGCTCGCCGGGAAAATTGCTGCCGGTCACGGCGCCGAATCCCACGCGGGCGAGACTGTTCCACACGACGTCGCGATCCAACCCCAAGGCCAGCTTGGCGATGCCGACGTTGCTCGACTTTGTCAAAACGGTTGTTACATCGATCCGCCCATAGTCGTGCACATCACTGACCGCGTGCCGCCCGACATAGAACCGCCCGGGCGCGGTCTCCACGATACTGCGCGGATGGTAGCGGCCCGATTCCAGCGCCGCGGCAACGATGAAGGGCTTGACCGTCGATCCGGGTTCGAACAAGTCGGTGACCGCTCGGTTGCGGTACACGGCTGGAGTGATCCCGCGGCGCGCGTTGGGGTTATACGAGGGCTGATTCACCATCGCCAACACTTCGCCCGTCTGCGTATCCAGCACGACCATCGAACCGCTGACGGCATTGTGAAATTGAACCGCCCCCTTCAGCGCCCGGTAGGCGAGGTATTGAATGCGCTTGTCGATGGTCAGCGCCAGGTCGCGGCCCTCAACGGCGTCTTCGAGTTGCTCCACCTCGGCAATCACCCGCCCGCGGCGATCCTGGAGAACCCGCTTCTTACCGGCCTGCCCGCGCAAATATTCGTCGAACACCAGTTCGATACCTTCCTGGCCGGCATCGTCGACATTAGTGAAGCCCAGCACATGGGCGGTCACTTCCGCGGCGGGATAGTAGCGCCGGTACTCGCGTTGGCTGTTGACACCGGGAATAGCAAGGCTCTCGGCAGCATTGGCCAATTCCGGCGTTACCCGGCGCTTCAGGTAAACGAAGTCCCGCTCGACGCGGCTTTCCAATTTGTCGGTCAAACGCTTCGCATCCGTGCCGAGCAGTTTCGCCAATGCCGGCAGCTGATCCGGCGCGCTGAGCACCTCGGCCGGCTTGACCCAAATCGAGGCGACAGGCGTGCTGATAGCCAGCGGCTCGCCGTTGCGGTCGGTGATCATGCCGCGATGGGCGGGCGTGTCCACGATGCGCAGATGGGCCGCGTCGCCTTTGATCTGGAAGCGATCCTTGCTGACGAGCTGCAAGTCCACGGCTCGCGCCGACAGCATGACGGCCACGGCGCCCACAGCAATGAGAACGGCGCGAAAGCGCCAGGGAGAAGCAACTGCGGGACGACTCATAATCCTACGTGCTCCACTTGTTCAAACGTCGGCATTGCCATTCCCAGCTCCGACCTCGCCTTGCGCTCAACCATGCTGTGAGTCGCATAGGTTCCTTCTTCCAACTGCAAGCGGTCCCAATCATGGGCCAGTTCATCGCGCTGCAGTTGCGCGCGCTGCAGATCGATAAACAAAATTCTCGCTTCATGACGACTGTAAACAACTGCCAGCGCCGTCCCGATCACCGCCAGCAGCACAACCACAACGCCCATACTCTGCGCAGCCGTCGGCGCCGCGGCTTGTCCTTCCATTTGGTTGCGTCTGCGCATGATGGTGCGACCTCAATGCTCGGTGCGCTCGGCGATGCGCAATACCGCACTGCGAGCTCGCGGGTTGGTTCGCGTTTCCGCTTCGCCGGCCCGGCGGCTTTTTCCCACGCGGCGCAGTGGCGGCGCGTAAGCGGCCGCCGGCAGCGGAATCCAGCGCGGCAATTGCGGGCCCCGCTCCGCTTCGCGCATGAACCGCTTGACGATGCGATCTTCCAAGGAGTGAAAGCTCAACACCACCAAACGGCCGCTCGGCGCGAGCAAGTCGATTACACTGGCCAGCGCCCTTTGCAGTTCGTCCAACTCTCGGTTGATGAATATGCGAATCGCCTGGAAGCTGCGTGTGGCCGGGTCCTTGCTTCGCTCGCGAGTCGGGACGGCGCGGGCAATCAACTCCGCCAGCTCGCCGGTGGTCTGTAAGGGCTGCTGCGCCCGTTGCACAACGATGGCTCGCGCAATGCGGCCGGCAAACTTTTCCTCGCCATAGTCGCGCAAAACCGCCGCGATTTCCTGCTCCTCGGCGCGGGCC
Source organism: Pseudomonadota bacterium (assembly GCA_021821045.1). Classification (GTDB taxonomy): domain Bacteria; phylum Pseudomonadota; class Gammaproteobacteria; order JAADHS01; family JAADHS01; genus JAKACW01. The sequence continues at coordinate 20,914 of JAKACW010000016.1, read as the reverse complement.
AGCCACTGCGCGGCCGACTCGCCGGCGCTTGGATCCATTCGCATGTCCAATGGACCGCTGCGGCGAAAACTGAACCCGCGCTGCGCATCGTCCAACTGCGGCGAGGAAACGCCCAGGTCGAGCAGAATACCGTCGACCGCGCCCGCCAAGCCCAGCCGACGACAAAAGACATCCATGTCACCGAAGCTTCCCTGCACAATCGACACCCGCTGATCTGCGCCGAAACGGTCTCGTGCGTGGGCCACCGCCGTCGGATCGCGATCGATAATCAATAACCTGCCTTGCGGCCCCAAACGCGACAGGATCGCGTCGGAATGACCGCCGCGACCGAACGTCCCGTCAATGTATGCACCCTGTGGTTTGATCGCCAACCCATCGATCACCTCTTCCAGCATTACAGGCGCGTGTTCATGTGTTCCCGCCTGCTCAGTCATCACGAAGGCCGCGCTCCACTCCATATGCCGGCACGCCCTCGCAATGGGGGCGCCTCGGCGTGACGAAACTGGACCTCATAACGTGGGAGCGAGCAACGGTACGCGACGCCGTAAACGGTACCGAGCTAGAGCTGTGGTGCGGGGCGGTCAACTGCTTACACTGACATCCGAAAGATCAATCATTCCTGTCGCTGCATCCGAGAATCGCGATGAGTTCGCGCTCAAATGTTCAATCCTTCGATTTCGGCGGTCAGTTTTTCCGACTTGCCCAAACCTTCCCGCCATGTCTTGAATGTCGCGTGCCACGCTTGCTCGTCCCATAGCTCGAACCGGTGAGTCTGGCCAACCAGCATGACCTGCTTGTCCAAACCGGCGTACTCGCGCAACTCCGGCGTCAACAACATTCGCCCATGCGAATCCAGGGTGACGTCCGTTGCATACCCCATCAGCAACTGCTTCAGGCGCCGCGACTCGAGCTGAAAACTGGACAACTCCATCAGCTGCACCTGGGCCTTCTCCCACTCCGGCAGGGGAAATATCCACAGCGCCGGATCGGACGGATTGACGGTAATAACGAGCTGGTTGTTGGCCTGATCGTGAAGCGCCTCCCGATAGCGTGCGGGGATGGCCATTCTTCCCTTGGCATCCAAGGTCAACTTGCTCGCGCCGCGAAACACAATGAACGTCCTTTAACGTCGGGGACATGCTGAGCAGCCCACTCCAACCCACTTTGACCCACTTCATGACACTATAGGTATTGGAGGCGGCCTCTGTCAAGGACAATCCAAGGTGATTTCTCCATTGCCAGACAGTCACTTACGGTGGCTTTGCGCAATCTGGAATGGGGCGTGTCGCAGGTGGTCGAAAAATCAGCAGGTTGGCGGTTAATGCTAAAGCGAGACGTAACAGATCGGCGGGATCCGGCGATTTGGCCATGTCAAACGAGTGGGTTTATAACGCGGCATTAAAGTGGGAAGTCAGCCGATAAGCCGGGTTCTGTCGTGAGCAGTCATTCCTCTGGGGCGTACGTCGCCGCACGCCTCTAGCAACCTACCCGGGAGCAGTGCGGGCCACACCATTGCTCCCCTATTTGGTCTTGCTCCGGGCGGGGTTTTCCCTGCCACTGGTGTTACCACCAGCGCGGTGCGCTCTTACCGCACCATTTCACCCTTACCTGACCACTCACCTCACTGTGCGAAAAAAAACAAATGATCCGACCGCGACCCAGACACCGGGGACGCGCGGCACGCAGAATGGTTGAGTGGTCAGGCGGTATATTTTCTGTGGCACTTTCCGTCGGCTCGCGCCGCCCAGGCGTTACCTGGCGCCCTGCCCTATGGAGCCCGGACTTTCCTCCCGGAAGCATGAGCTTCCGAGCGACTGCTTGGCCGACTTCCCGCCGCTATGATACCAGCCTTCACGAATCAGTTTGGTGTTTTTGCAGTTCGAGGGCCCGCTGGTAGAGTGCATTCCGCTTTTCCCCGGTAAGCCTTCCCGCCGCCGCAACTGCTTGGTTAGTTGGCAAAAACTCCAACAAGACGGACAACACGGCATCGCTTTGCCGGGCGTCATGAGAAACAGTCGGCGCACCGGCGACGACGGCAACGAACTCGCCTTTGGTTCGATTGAGGTCTTCGCGCAGCCACGCCAAAACCTGTTTGGCCGTACCGCGTTCGACGGACTCGTGAACCTTGGTCAACTCATGCGCCAGAGCGATTTGGCGCTGCGGGCCCAGCACAAGATCGAGATCCTCGAGCATGGCCATGATGCGGTGCGACGACTCGTAGAACACTAGAGTGCGAGACTCCGCCGCCAAACCTTCCAAACGGCGTTTGCGCTCTCCCGGCTTGGCGGGCAGGAAACCCTCGAATGCGAAGCGATCCACCGGCATTCCAGCGATTGACAAAGCGGCGCTCAATGCGCTCGGACCGGGCACGGCGACAACCGGTATCGCGTTCTCATAGGCGGCATTGATCAACAGAAAACCCGGATCGCTGATTAACGGGGTACCGGCATCACTGACCAGAGCCACCGACTCCCCGCGGCCCATACGCTCGATCAGCCTGGGCACCACTTCGCGCTCGTTGTGATCGTGCAAGGCCAGACAGTGGGTCGCCAATCCGAGATGCCCCAGCAGCCGTTTGGTCACCCGGGTGTCTTCGGCGGCAATCACCTCAACCTTGCCCAGCGTTTCGACGGCGCGCCGGCTGATATCACCCAAGTTGCCAATGGGCGTAGCAACGACAAATAGCGTGCCGACAGTCATAAGCGACCGTTTTTTCGATATTTTGTGCGCATTGGGTCAATTCGTGGTTTAGAATAAGGGCGCTGTTGTCACACACAATAGTAACCGCACTACCGATCGGGAGCGAGAGAGACAGGGATGAATGGAGTCATGTTGCGCAATCTGGTCGCCGCCGTTGCCGTAGCCGGCTTCATGACCGCCTGCACGACGGGCAAAGACGTGCCAGGTAAAGTACGGAAAATGCCCGAAGCGGCGCCGCAAGCCAAAGTCGTCGTCGACACCCGATCTCCGAGCGCCATGGAAGCGGAAAGCCGGGGCGACTTCCAGGCCGCGGCGCGGGAATACTACCGCTTAGCCGATGCCGCCGATTCGCCGCTCAAGGAGGATTACCTCCTGCACGCCGCCGCAACCTTGCTGCGCGGCAATTTCATCGAACAAGCCGACCGCGCGGCGCGCGTCATTCCCTCCAGTGGATTGCCGACTGCGCTTGCCGTGCGTCACCGGACACTGCTGGCGAAGATAGCGCTGCAGCAAAGCAAGCTTGATGAAGCGTATGGCCTGCTGGCCGAGTCACCGTCCGCCGCCGCAATCCCGGATGATGTTCTTATCGACTTTTATCAACTGCGCGCCGAGGTCAACACCCAACGAAACGACGCCCTCGCCGCGCTGCGCGACTACATTGCGTACCGGCCCGCGCTCAAGGATCTGCCTGAGATTCACGTGAACCAAAGTCGGCTGTGGAACATGCTGATGCGCTATGACGACACTGAGCTGCAACAGCTTGCGCAACAGGCGCAGGACGATACGGAGAGCGGCTGGCTGGTGCTTGCTCATCTGGCCAAAAGCTTCGAGTTGCCGACCATCCAGTTGAGCAAGGAAATCCAGACGTGGCGCGACCGGTATCCGCTGCACCCTGCGACGGAAGAACTCATCCAGTCCGTCCTGGCGCTGCAGGGGGATCAAACGTATGCGCCAAAGCAGATCGCGCTGCTGCTGCCGGAATCCGGAGCGTTCGCGCCATCCGGGACGGCGGTGCGCGACGGCTTTCTCGCCGCATTCTTCGCTCGCGCCAACCGTGACTACACGCCGCTGGTCCGCGTGTACGACACCGGCGAACTCGTCGAGCAAACGCTGCGCGCATATGACCAAGCGGTTCAAGACGGTGCGGAATTCATTATCGGCCCGCTGAGCAAGGAAAGCGTGAGCACGCTCGCGACGGCCGAGCGCCTCCCGGTGCCTACGCTAGGGCTGAACTACGCCGCAACTGAAGGCCCCAGCGCGGCCAATTTGTATCAGTTCGGCTTGGCGCCCGAAGACGAGGCAAGGCAAGTTGCAGAGCGGGCTTGGCTCGATGGCAACAACCAAGCCATCGCCCTGGTGCCGGAGGGAAGCTGGGGCGCGCGCATCGTCGCCGCGTTTCGTTCGAACTGGGAGCAATTGGGCGGAAGCACCATCGAAGTGCAAAGCTATCCCGCCAACGCCAACGATTTTTCAGACCCCTTGCAGCAACTGCTGAGCATCGATGAAAGCCGGGCGCGCGCGCAGGACATCCGAGCCGTCATCGGCCAAACCGTGAAATTCGAGCCGCGCCGGCGCAAAGACGTCGATTTCATCTTCATCGCCGCCCTGCCTCATCAAGCGCGCCAGATCAGACCGCAGTTGAAGTTTTTCTATGCCGCGGACCTGCAAATCTACGGCACGTCCCACGTTTTCACCGGTTCGATCGACGCCGCCCGCGATCGCGACATGGATGACGTTGTGTTCTGCGACATGCCATGGACGATCAACCCCGACGCCGACGCCGTCCAGTTATGGCGGGCCATAGAAACCCAGTTCCCCAAGGCCGCTCCCGTTTACAAACGACTGTACGCGCTGGGAGCCGACAGCTTTAACATCATCCCTCACTTGCGCCGCCTGAGCGCCTATCCTTTCCAAACGCACCAGGGTCAGACCGGATATCTGTCGATTAACGAATATGGACACTTTCGGCGCCAACTGGTGTGGGCAAAGTTTGTCAACGGCAGACCCGTACCGGCCGACAGCCCCGCGGCCGAAGCGCCGGCGCAGTCGCCTAGCGACGATGAATCGGCGCTTTGATTTTTCTTCACCCCGCGAGGAATGACGACGCGTGCGAGATAAAGGCACCGCCTACGAGGACGTCGCGCTGTTCCACCTGGAACGCCAGGGATTGCATCTGGTCGAGCGAAACTACCGAACCAAGTGCGGCGAAATCGATTTGATCATGCGCCAAGATGAAACTTTGGTGTTTGTCGAGGTAAGATATCGGGCGCCAAACCGCTATGGCACCGGACTGGACTCCATCGACCGCCATAAGCGACGCAAGATTGTTCGGGCCGCCCAACACTACTTGCAGAGGACGCGTCTCGATCGGCGCATGACCTGCAGGTTCGATGTCGTCGCCGTAGACGGGCAATCTCCAGAGGACCTCACTTGGCTACCGCGCGCATTTACCGCCGACGATATTTGACCCGGATGACAGTTGATCAATGAGCAGTGCAGAAACATACATTCAGCAACAGATCGCCGAAAGCATCGCCGCCAAACAGCAGGTGCTGGATGGTCTGGTCCCCACCATCGCGCGGGCGGCCGTGCTGTTGGTCAGCGCCCTGGCGAACCGCGGCAAAGTGCTTGCCTGCGGCAACGGCGGATCCGCCGCCGACGCGCAGCACTTCGCGTCCGAGCTGCTTAACCGTTTCGAAGCCCCGCGGCCCGGGCTTCCCGCGGTGGCGCTGGCCACCGACGGCTCGACCTTGACGTCGATCGCCAACGATTTTGCCTACAACGATATTTTCGCCAAGCAGATTTCGGCATTGGGCGCGGACGGCGACGTCCTCCTAGCGATCAGCACGAGCGGCAAGTCGCCCAATATCGTGAATGCGATCCGCGCCGCACAGGACCGCAACATGCGCGTGATCGCGCTAACGGGCCGGGACGGCGGCGACGTCGCTGCTCTTCTCTCGCCAGCCGACGTCGAGATCCGTGTCCCGGCTCAGTCGACGGCGCGCATTCAGGAAAGCCATATTCTTATCATTCACTGTATTTGCGGCTTGATCGATCAACGCTTCGCAACCAAGGAGAACTCGTGATGCCCCACCGCATGGCGACACTGACTGCGTGCCTGCTAGGCGCGCTCTGCGTCAACCTCAATGGTTGCGCCGGCGTCGTTGTGGCAGGCGGCGCGGCAGGCGCGGCCTCCGTAGCCTCGGACACCCGCACGACGGGCACCATCGTCGAGGACCAGGCCATAGAATTCCGGATCGCCAACGCGATCGCCAGCGATCAAACGCTCGCATCCAAAACCAATATCAGCGTGACAAGTTACAACCTGATGGTCTTGCTGACCGGCGAGGCGCCGACTGCGGACCTGCGCTCCCGCGTGTTCAACATCGCCCGCGAGGACAAAAAAGCCAAGAAGGTCTACAACGAAGTCCAAATCGCCGGACCTCTGCCCCTGAAGGCGCGCAACTACGACAGCTGGCTGACCACCAAGGTCAAATCCGCGTTGGTTGGCACCAAGGACATCAACGCCTTGAGCATCAAAGTCGTGACATCGAACACCATCGTGTATCTGCTGGGGGTCGTGTCCCGCAAACAAGGCCAGATCGCCGCGGAAACCGCGTCCAAAGTCGAAGGCGTGACAAAAGTCGTCAAGGCTTTCGAGTACACCGATTAGTCTTGCCCCTCATGACAACCCCGTTGCACCAGGCGCTGATTCGCTATTTGGGCGAAGAGCGGGTTCTGCATCACCCGGGCGACTGCTGGCCCTACGGCTACGACAACAGCCGCCAGCACGCGCCGCCCGACGCCGTCGTCTTCCCCACCCATCGCGACCACGTGCTCACCGTCACCCGCCTGTGCAACGAAATGCGCATACCGCTCATCGCCCGCGGGCGCGGCACGGGCACGACCGGCGCGACGGTTCCCATTACCGGCGGCGTCGTGATGTCCTTCGAGCGAATGAACCGAGTTATTCAACTCGATCCCGACAACCGGGTCATGGTGGTCGAGCCGGGCGTCACGAACCAGGAGGTTCAAGAAGCAGCGCGCGGCACGGGCTTCTTTTGGCCCCCCGATCCAACGAGCGCGGCGTTTTGCACCGTCGGCGGCAACCTGGCCTACAACTCCGCCGGTCCGCGCGCCGTCAAGTACGGCACCCCGCGGGAAAACACCTTGGGCCTGCGCGCGGTCACCGGCGGCGGCGATGACTTGAAAACGGGCGTCTACACCACCAAAGGCGTGGTCGGTTACGATCTCACGCGGCTGTTGATCGGCTCCGAGGGCACGCTGGCCATCATCACCGAAGCCACGCTGAAGCTCACACCCGCGCCGGAAACCATTCAAACCCTGCAAGCCGTTTACGCCACCGTGGATGACGCGACGCGGGCTGTGACGCGCATCATGACCCAACCGGTCATCCCTTGCGCGCTGGAGTTCATGGACAAGAGCGCCATCGACATGATTCGCAATTATTCGCCGGCGCGGCTCCCCGAAAAAGCCGGCGCGCTGCTCATGATCGAGGTCGATGGGCTGACCAACGGCATCGAACAATCGGTCGCGCGCGTCAGCGAAGCGGTCCGCGGCGAAGGTCTGCTCGAACTAAGGCAAGCACGCACCAAGGAAGAGGCCGACGCCCTGTGGACCACGCGCAAGGCGCTGTCGCCCGCCCTGCGTCACGTCGCGCCGAAAAAAATCAATGAGGACGTCGTTGTCCCGATCGGCGCCATGCCCGAGTTTATCGCTCAAACCAACGCCCTCGGACTGCGCCACGACATCGCCATCGTCAACTTCGGCCACGCGGGCAATGGCAACATTCATGTCAACTTGCTGGTCGACCCGTTTAAACCAGGCGCGCTCGAGGCGGCGCACCGCTGTCTCGACGAGATCTTCACCCTGGTGTTGAAATTGGGCGGCACCTTGTCCGGCGAGCATGGAGTGGGTTTGGAGAAGCGGGATTTCATCGCGCGGGAGATCACGCCGGCCACGCTGGAAATGATGCGCCGCATCAAGGCGCAATTCGATCCCAACGGGATTCTCAATCCGGGCAAGCTGTTGCCGCTTAAACCCGCCTAGCGTGAAAGCAGATCGAGGATCGCGACATGACCATTCAGTTTTATTGCGGCTCCGGCTCTCCCTACGTCTGGCGTGTCTGGCTCGCGCTGGAACATAAGCAGATCCCCTATGAACTCAAGATGCTGTCGTTCAGTGAAAAGGACATGAGCAAGCCGGCGTTTCTCGCCGTCAATCCGCGCGGAAAAGTGCCGGCCATTACCGACGGCGATTTTGCATTGTGGGAATCGGCGGCGATCATGGAGTATCTGGACGAGCGCTTTCCGCCGGCGACCCCGCAAACCGCACTCTTCCCGAAGGACTTGAAGCAGCGCGCGACGGTTCGCCGCAAGATTCGCGAAATCGACGAGTACTTTGGCAACGCTATCGAGCGCATTGTGGGACAACTGCTGTTCAAGAAGGAAGCGGACTGGGATCAGCGGAAGATCGCTCAGTTCGTCAACACCGCTGCCAAGGAACTCGAAGTCATCGAAGCCTGGGTCGACGGCGGTTTCGTCGACGAGCAGATTTCCGCCGCCGACTTTACCCTCTACCCCTACGTCGCGATGGGCGTGCGACTCGAACGGCGCAAGCCTGACCTAGGCTTTTCGCCGCTGCTGACGCCCGCGATCAAATCATGGATGAGAAAGATCGAGGGGCTGCCGTGTTTTGACAAGGCTTATCCGCCGCATTGGAAAGAATGAAACAATGCGCTCGTCGCTCAATGCGAGCGCAAATCGGCGAGTGTCTTTTCGTAAAGCGCGCGATCACCCGCGGAATGGCAACACGCGACAACGCGGTCGAATGCACCCTCGCGCTGAATCATCACGGAAAGCGCGATTCGCGCGGCATCGTTCTTGGGATAACCATAAACACCGGTGCTGATGGCGGGAAACGCGATGCTGCGCACGCCATGCTCCCGTGCCAGCTCGAAACTGCGTCGATAGCAGCGCGCAAGCAGGTCGGGCTCGCCATGCTGACCGCCTTGCCACACGGGCCCGACAGTGTGAATCACCCATTTGGCCGGCAGATTGAAACCAGGCGTGATCTTCGCATCGCCGGTTTCACATCCCCCAAGACGCTCGCACGCTTTAAGCAAATCGGACCCCGCGGCGCGGTGAATCGCACCGTCGACCCCGCCGCCGCCCAACAATGAACGGTTGGCGGCGTTGACAATGGCATCGACGCCAAGCCGGGTAATGTCATCTTGAATAATTTCGATCATCGGAGGCCTGACACCCCATTATTTCACGACCTTGAGTTGCGGCCGGGCGGGTTTGTCCGGTTCCGGCGGCGTCGGCTCACCGTCGTCTTTCTCGAAGATCATGCCTTGCCCGTTTTCGCGGGCGTAGATCGCCAACACGGCGCCGGGCGGGAAACTCACGTTCATCGACGCGCCGCTGAATCGGGCGCTGAACTGGATCCACTCATTGGTTATGGACAACCCATGGGTCGCTCGTGGACTCACGTTGAGAATAATCTTGTTGTCCGAAATATGCTGCTGGGGAACGCTTACATTGCTTACCGTGGCATCCACCAGCAGATAGGGCGTCAGGCCATTGTCGACGATCCATTCGTGAATGGCACGAATAAGATAGGGTTTGGAGGAATTCATTTGTTCCATTTCGATCAGTCCAGCCCAAACTCCCGCTCAGCATCGGTGAGACTCTTCTTGAAACCGTCCCGGGCGAACAGCCGTTGCGCGTAGCGTCGCAATGGCTTGGCGTGAGGGTCAAGTTTAATGCCGTATACGCCCAAGCGCCAGAGAATCGGGGCGATGCTGCAGTCCACCATGCTGAACTCATCGCTCATGAAATACGGCTTTTCGTCGAACATGGGTGCGATGGAGTGCAGGCTGTCCCGCAACATCGCACGCGCATCTTGGGCCATGGCTTCATCCGGGCCGGTAATGGCGTCAATCGCGCTGTACCAGTCGCGCTCGATTCGATACAACAACACCCGGCTGCGCGCCCGCCCGATGGGATCGATGGGCAGCAGCGGCGGATGGGGATAACGTTCGTCGAAAAACTCCATCACGATCGGCGCGCTGTAGATCGCCAGATCGCGGTCGATCAACGTCGGCAGAGACCGATAGGGATTGATCTCCAAAACATCCTCGGGCAAGGGATCGTTATCGCCGATCACGACCACGTCCGCCGGGATATTCTTTTCGCGCAGAACGATGCGCACCCGATGACTCGACGGATCCGTCGCACTGGAAAAGAGGGTCATCGTCGATCTGCGACTGGGTGGTGAAGCCATAAATAAGGAGGTTCCTGGTTGCCGCGATCGATTTTAACAGAATGGGCAGGGCCGCATCTTTGTCGCACGGATCGGGTGGCCGATCTACATGCCGCGGATTTTCCGTATTCGATCATACGCGGCCCGGATTTCGCGCGTTCTTTCGGTAGCCACCTGCACCATTTCCTCGGGCATCCCCTTCGACACCAACTTGTCCGGATGATGTTGATTCATCAGCCGGCGATAAGCGCGCTTGACTTCGTCATTACTCGCTGCGGGCTCGATGCCCAAGACTGTATAGTCCCGGTTGACCGCTTCGGGCCCAGGCGGAGCAGCTCCCGCACCTCGCGGGCCGTGCCGTGAAAAGAAATCCCGCGCCGCCGTGATCATGGCCACCGCGGCTCGGTATTCCACTGCGCTGAAACCAATGCGCTTGGCGACGTATTCGATCACCGTATTCTCGGCGTGATCGAGCCGGTCGTCAGCAAACGCCGCGCTCAGGAGAATCTCGATAAACATGCGTTTGATGGCGCGCTGCCTGCCGCACAACGCATTGAACTCATCGATGACTTGATCGAGAGGAAAATCCGCCCGCTTGCCTTCGTTGAATAGATTCATCGCCACGCGCCGTTTGTCGGGCGTGAGGGCCATGCGGGCCATGACCGCTTCGGCCAGGGCGATTTCGTCGGCGCTCACGCGACCGTCCGCCTTTGCCACATGGCCCATGATCGAGAACAACGCGGTGAAAAATGCCGCCTGAGTCCGCTCTTGCTGGCGTCCCGAGAACGGTTGATCAGACGCCCGCTGGGCTTTTAACCCTTTGTCGAAAACGTGGCCCAGTGCGGCGCCAAGCATGGCGCCGAGCGGCCCACCCGACATGAAACCGAAAGTGCCGCCGAGGACTTTGCCCCACCAGCTCACAACGTGGCGAAAAGAATGCTAATGGGCGTGACCGTCATCGTGATGGTCGACGACAGCGGGAGCGGGACTGTCCGTTACCGCCGCGTCAGCGCCAACCGCCCCTTCCCCTTGGGCCTGCGCTTCAGGACTCATTTCCCCATGACTTTGCGCGGTGTCGGCATGATGCCCGCCATCCGCGCCGAGATCATCATGATGACCTGCCGCGGCCTCTTCGCCATGACTGTGCGCAGGTGTGCCGGCAGCGTGCGCGTGATTGCTCGGATTAGGCAGCGCCATTACGCCCACCCCGTGACGGAAGACCAATTCGCCGCCGCGCCACGCTGTGCCGCCAAGACCGACGAGCCCGACGACCATCAAAACCAGAAACGCCGCTCCGGGTCGAGACTGTGCCTTGTATTGGACGATGCCCCAAATCGCCGCGACGGCAAATATCCCGGCCGTCACCAACGCCCACAATCGATGATCAAGCATCACCAAGTGCGAGGGGTCGTCATGCTTCACCGTGTTCATGGCGTACCAACCGGCAATGACGGTTCCTACCGTAATCAGGACGCCGATCCACAACGTCCAATAGGCCGTCGCCAGCCATTGGTCTTCCAACCGCCAGTGGGTGACGAACTTGCTCAGGATAAAGAGCACGACAGAAATCGACAGTAATCCGACGCTGAAGTGAACGAATATCGGATGCCAATTTGGAATTATTTCGATCATTGTTGTTCCTCTGTCGTTATTCTTGGTTTCAAAGCAATGTCGCGATCAAAGCTCAATCGCGCCTGGAGTATTCACCCGCACTCGCGCTTTAACCGAGAATGCTTTGCTGTTGGTTGTGACGCCGGCTTTATTGTTTTAAATCGCGCGTCATATTCGATCCGCCACCAGGGCGTTGCCCCGAGGGGAAAGTCTACAACGGGAACGGATTAAGGTGAAGTCGTTTTACCGCCAGCACGTCTGAACCGACTGGGTGCGAGCGAAATATAGCAGCCCTATACAGGAATTTAACCGGCGACCGCAACTCATCGGTGCGCGAAGCAGTAACGTTCGTCGCGACCTACGTCACTTCACCAATCCGCCGCCAAGAATGCGGGTGAATCGGACTGAGCTAGTGACCGGGCAGCTTGCTGAAATCGATACGGCCGGTGCGCTTGAGTTCGCTTCCCTTCCACATCAGATACAAGGCCGGCACCAGCACCATCGACACCAGCGGCGCCGTGATCATGCCGCCCAACATGGGTGCCGCGATGCGCTGCATCACTTCAGAACCGGTGCCTGCTCCATACATGATGGGTGCCAGACCGGCGATAATCACCGCTGCGGTCATTGCCTTGGGTCGCACGCGCATGACCGCGCCATCGATGATCGATTCGCGCAGCTCTTCCACGGTTGACGGCCGTCGCTCGGCAATGGCGTTGTCCAGATAGACCAGCATGACCACACCGAACTCGGCGGCCACGCCCGCCAGCGCGATCAACCCCACACCAACCGCGACGCTGAGATTGAAGCCCAGCAAGTAGACCAGCCAGAATGCGCCCACCAGTGCCAGGGGAACCGAAAGCATAACAATGAACGACTCGGTGAAATTCTTGAAGTTGAAATACAGCAACAGCAGTATGATCACCAGCGTGAGCGGAACAACGTAGGTCAGCTTTTCCTTGGCGCGGACCATATATTCGTATTGTCCCGACCAGCCCACGGCGTAACCGGGCGGCAGCTTCGCTTCGTCGAGGACCGCCTTCTGCGCCGCGGCAACGTAACTTCCCAAATCGAAGTCGGGATGAATGTCGACATAAATCCAGCCCGTGCGACGCGCGTCTTCGCTTCGGATCATCGCCGGACCGTTTTCAACCGAAAACTCGGCGACGTCCGCCAATGTTATATTCGCGCCGGTCGGCGTAACGAGCGGCAGCATCTTCAATTCGTCAATGGAGTCGCGCTGCTCCCGCGGGTAGCGGACGTTCACCGGGTAGCGCTCCAAGCCCTCGATCGTCTCGGTGACGTTCATGCCGCCCACCGCACGCGAGATCACTTCCTGGACGTCCATGATGTTGAGCCCGTAGCGCGCCGCGGCGCGTCGATTGACATCGAGCTTCACATAGCGACCACCGGTTGTGCGTTCGGAGAATACCGAGCGAGTTCCATCCACCTTCTTGATGATGTTTTCGATCTCGATGCCGACCTTTTGTATCTCGGCGAGATCCGGGCCCGTGACCTTGATCCCCAGCGGGGTCTTGATGCCGGTCGAAATCATGTCGATGCGGGTTTTGATCGGCATGACCCAGGCGTTGGTCAAACCGGGGATCTTGACCCGTTGCTCCAATTCCTCGATCAACTTCCTCGTCGTCATCCCCGGGCGCCATTGATCCTTTGGCTTGAGCTGAATTGTCGTCTCGATCATCGACAACGGCGCCGGGTCGGTCGCTGTATCGGCACGGCCCGCCTTGCCGAATACCGTTTTGACTTCCGGCAGGGACATGATCAACCGGTCGGTGACCTGCAACAGTTCCGAGGCCTTTGATGGGGAGACGCCCTCAAAGGTCGTGGGCATGTACAAAAGGTCACCCTCGTCGAGATCCGGCATGAACTCAGAGCCCAACTTCGAAATTGGATAGTAAAGCGTCGCCACCACGGCCAGCGACAGCAAGACGATCAAGACAGGCGCGCGCAGGACGAAATGAATGATCGGCATGTACAGCGCGATAAGCGCGCGGTTGATCGGGTTCTTATGCTCCGCCGGAATATGGCCGCGGATGAAGTAGCCCATCAGGACGGGCATTAGGGTGATGGAGAGTATTGCCGCGGCAGCCATGGCGTAGGTCTTGGTAAACGCCAAGGGAGCAAACAGCTTACCTTCCTGCGCTTCCAAGGTGAACACCGGCAGAAAGCTCAGCGTGATGATCAGCAAGGAGAAAAACAGCGCCGGACCGACCTCGACCGCGGCTTTGATCATGATCTCCCAGCGGTTCGAATCGTTGACCTCGGTTTTTTCCATGTGCTTGTGCGCGTTCTCGATCATGACGATCGCGGCATCCACCATGGCGCCGATGGCGATTGCGATTCCACCCAGTGACATGATATTGGCGTTGATACCCTGGGAATTCATGATGATGAAGGCCGTCACAATGCCCAGCGGCAAAATCAGTATGGCGACGAACGCCGATCGCAGGTGATAGAGAAACACCAGGCACACCACCGCTACGACGAGAAACTCTTCCAGGAGCTTGAACTTGAGATTGTCCACGGCGCTCTGAATGACGCCGGATCGATCGTAAGTGGGAACGATCTCCACACCCTCGGGCAGGCCCTTTTTGGCCTCTTCCAACTTCTGTTTGACTTCTTGTATTGTCGTCAGCGCATTCTCGCCCCACCGCATCACGATAATGCCGCCGACCACTTCACCCACGCCGTTTAACTCGGCGATCCCGCGGCGCATCTCGGGCCCAAGCCGGACACGAGCCACGTCACCCAGCAAAATCGGTGTGCCCTGTTCGCTGACACCCAGTGGCACCAGCTTCAGATCATCGAGGCTACTGATGTAACCCGTGCTTCGAACCATATACTCCGCCTCGGCCAGTTCGATGATCGAACCGCCCACCTCCATATTGCTGCGCTCAATGGCCATCCGCACATCGTCGATGCGCAATCCGAAAGCACGCAGGCGATCCGGGTCCACCTCGACTTGGTACTGCTTCACCATGCCGCCCACGGTCGCCACTTCAGATACTCCGGCAACGGTCTGAAGCTGGAACTTCAAGAACCAATCTTGCATGGCCCGCAGTTGAGACAAGTCGTATTTGTTCGTTCGATCGACGAGAGCGTACTCGTAAACCCAGCCCACCCCTGTTGCATCCGGACCCAACTGAGGCTGAATTCCCGGCGGCAATCGACCGGCCACTTGGCTCAGGTACTCCAGCACCCGCGAGCGCGCCCAGTAGATGTCGGTGCCGTCCTCGAAAATGACGTAAATGTAGGAGTCGCCAAACATCGAATAACCGCGCACGGTTTTCGCCCGCGGAACTGCGAGCAGCGCGGTGGTGATCGGATAGGTGACCTGATCCTCGACGACATCGGGAGCCTGGCCCGGCACCATCGTGCGAATGATGACCTGCAAATCGGATAGGTCTGGAATGGCGTCGAGCGGCGTGCGCAAGGTCGACCAAATGCCGATGCCGGTAAGCACCAGCGTGAGTATCAACACCAGCGGGCGGTTATATACGGACCATCGGATGATTGCTGCAATCATGGGTGACTGTTTTTCTTTGGGCGCTCGTCGCTGGCCCGGCTAGTCTAGCGATTCGAGCCCATACATCGAATACGGAGAACTACAGCGCTGATGGCGGCACGATCAGGCGGCTTCCTTAGCCCCTGACTGCCGCGCCCTCGCGAACGAGATCCCTTATTTTCTTGTGATTACCCAGAGGATCGCGCCCGTCAGAGGCGCCCTCTTCGATGCGACGAGAAAAAGCTCAATTTCCCATCATTTTCATTAAAGCGGCCTTGATGCTTGCTTCGGAATCGAGCATGAACTGGCTTGAAACGACGATTTCCTCGCCCTCCTGAATGCCCGACACCACTTCCACATAGTCGTCAGTCTCAACGCCAGTGCGCACCGGCATTGGCAGGAAACGTCCTTCGCCCATGGCCACGATGACCCGCTCTTCATTGCCTTGGCGAATCACTGCTTCGCGCGGGATGGTCAAGACGTCTTTGCGCGGCTCGGCGAGAATCCGGACATCGGCGTACATGTTTGGCTTGAGGTCGCTGCCCGGGTTATCGAAGCGGAGGCGAACCTTCAAGCTACGCGTCTTTGGATCGATGCTCGGATAGATATATTCGACGGTGCCTTTCCATGTCTTGCCCGGAACAAAAGCCAACGAAGCCTGTGCTTTTTGCCCCACCTTGACCCAGTCGGATTGACGCTCGAACACATCAACCAGCAACCACACCGATGATATGTCGACGATATTTACGATCGGGGTCGCCGGCATGGCTTGCATGCCCTCTCGCACATTGAGTTCGGCGATGTAGCCGTTCTGCGGTGAGTAAACGGCCACCAACTGGCTTGGCTGACGGCTGCTGCGCAACGACTCGATTTGCTTGCGCGACACGCCGAGCGATTCCAAGCGCTGTTCGGACGCTTTGATCAATCCGGGGTTTTGCAACTCAAGCGCTTGGACGTACTCCTCTTGAGCGTTAACCAAGACGGGCGAGTACACCTCAAGCAGCAAATCCCCCTTACGCACCAAATCGCCGACGGCCTTCACAGCCAGGCGCTCGATCCACCCCTCGGTGCGCAACGAGACCGATCGAATGTTATTTTCGTTTTCGGCGATATAGCCGACCGTATCCACCCGCCGGTAAATGTTGCGTCGACTCACGGGTGCGGTTCGGACGCCGAGCGCGTTCATCGTTTCGGCGCTAACCGTTACCACGCCGCCGTCGCCTCCGGCTTCCACCAGAACCAGATCCATGCCGCAGATCGGGCATGTTCCGGGTTCTTTCTGCATGATATCGGGATGCATCGGACAAACATAGTTGGGATCGGCGTGTTTGCCGGCATGCTCAAGCGCCGACTCCTTGGCCGCCGCGCCTTGCGACGACGCGGACGAACCGCCCTCCAAAGAACCGATCGACGAGAACGGACTATCACTTTGTTCATCCCCGTCGCCGCGCCCCGCGATCTGTCCGGAATTCGAGGCACGCTCGTCCACATCGGCAAAGACACTAAAATCACTGCCCAACAACCACGAACTGACGGGGATGGCGGCCACCAGCACAACCGCGACGGCTGAAAGCACAACGGTGGTAAAAGCCAAAACGCGGCGCCGCAGCGCAGCCAAAACGCGCTTGATACCCAATAGAGTCTGCACAAAAGCGTACGCGATTTGGAGGACCAATACTTCCACCCATCGCAGAGGAGAACTCATCACCGTCGGATACTTCATAACGTCTTATCTCCGGCCAGGTACAACAGATTGGCGTGCTCTTTCGTACGATCAACCTGCAATCGCAGCGCCATGAGCCCATATTCCAACTCCTGGACCCGCGCGCGAACTTGCTCCGAAAACTCGGCCACTCCAGACTGATAAGCCGACAGGGTCGTCTTTGAATATTGCGCTGCTAAGGGCAGCACGTCCTTTTCGAAATGAGTGTAACGTTCGTCCAATCGCGACCAGCGGCGGAAAGCGCTCTCCACCATTTCGTAAAGTTCGCGGCGTTGCGCTTCCACTTCGTCCTTGGCGGCTTCCACCTCGCTCCGGCTGGCCTGGACCATGCGGTCTTGGCGCTTGCCTGTGAACAGCGGGAGGCTGAATGATAGCATGGCTGACACGTTGTCCGGCATATCTTCGAAACTGCGCTGGCCGTAGCTGAGCTGCAACATCGTCATCGGACGGTATTCGGAACGGGCGAGTTCCACCCCGGCTCGCGCCGCGGCGACCCGGGATTGGGCCGCAACCACACTGGGGTGGCTGTTTATCTTGGTGCGTACACTGTCCTGGCTTGGTAAGGGTGGCAAGACCGGAAATCGAACCGGGGCCGGCCGCTCAATGTGGGCGGCGCCGATCCAATTGCCCAATTCGGCCAAAATCACGTCTTTTTCCATTTCGATTTCTGTAACTTTCTCCCGCAGCAATCCCAGCTCCAGTTCAGCTTGGACCATATCGAACTGCGTGCCGCGGCCGGCCCGATAGCGAAACTGGGCAATCTGCACCAATTCCTTGAATGTCTTCTCGGTTTCTTTAATCAAGGCTTGAGCCTGAAACTGATAATAGAGCTCGAGCCAAGACGCCCTCACGCCTTGCAGAACCATCAGCTCACGGTCTTCCAGCATGGCGTCTTCCGCCCGGGCGCGCGCCATGAATTCATCGGTTTTAGTTCGCAGACTGCCCAAGGGGGGAAAGGTCTGTTGAAGTCCGATGACCTTCATCGTCATTCCTTCTTGATCGAAGGCGAAGGTATCGGTCGGCACATTCTCGACGCCAAGCTGGATTGTGGGGTCGGGAAGCTGTGCGGAGCCAACGGCCATATCGCGCATAGAAGAGGCGCGATTGCGAAGCTGTGAAGCCACCGGATCGGCGGAAATGGCCAGGCGCTCGAATTCCTGAAACGTGAGCTTGGACAGTTCCACAACTTCCTGAGCCGATGTCGTGGAAGCCAGCACAGCAAATAGGACCGACATCACCGCGGCTGGCCAAAGTTTTCTTGTTTTGAACTCGCCCATAGACCTAACCAAAAACTCTCGCGAATGACCTGACGCGAAATCCAGCGCGACCGCACGGGGCGCCACCCCAGGTCGAGCAACTATACCTAACCTGACTCGGGCGCTCAAACGGACCGCGGGGGAGAGCGCCGAGTGGCAATTGCCGCCACGCCGCAGCGGCGGCATGGGAACTACATAAACATAAAGCTGTAGGAGAGGCTGATCGTATTCTCCGTTTCCATTTGCAGCCCGTTCAGATCCTGCATCACGGGAATCGCGCCCTCGGCACCCACTGTGTGCGCGCCAAAAGTCAACATTACACCCAGCGATGCGTCGAGGCGGGTGCCACCGTAGTTCGTCGGCACGTTGTCGCTCGTTCGCAGATCCGTAATGCGCTTGTCCGAACCCTCGATGCTGCTCCAGTCCAAGTACGTCAATGCGCCGCGCAGCGAAACGCCATTATTGACCGCATATTTGCCATAGCCGACCAACTCGAAACGATCACCTAAATTGTAATCCTGGTCGTTATCGCCCAACCGTAGCGTGTAAGTGCCTTGCCCTCCCCACTCGAACTTGCCGCGTTTGAGCGAAGCAGTGACAGACGGCTTGAGATCAAAGGTGCCGGAGCCGAGCTGCATATCATAGGGAAGAACCACCTCCGTGCCCATGCTATCGCCTTTTTCGTCGATACTTCCGGTAGGCAAGCTTACGTTTAGGCTTCCGACTACGTTCCATTCCGACTGGGTATCGAAGCTGTACATGAGGCCTATCTCAGTGTCGCCCAGGCCACTGGAGGTCATGCCCATGGTCATGCCGGCCATGATCATATCCATGTCGTTGTCCAGGTAGTTAAGCATCACCATCGCGGACAAGCGATCGGTAAACGAGTACATGGCCATGAGCATGTGCATGTCCATGGTCATTTCCGACGGCAGCATCAGGTAGGTGTCGCCGTTGGGGTTCACGTAGCGACCATTGTCGAGCGCCCGCTCGGCGGTTACCGACGTGGTCCCGGACATTAGATCCTTCATGTTCATGCGCATGAAGTTGTATTCGAACATCCACATCCCTTCCGAGTGCATGTGGTGAACGTGGGTAGACTGGGTCGCGGTCATCTCATGATGCTGATGGGCATCCTGTTGCGGGGATTCGTGGTTGTGCTCTTGCGCATTGGCCAGCGCTGAACATCCCAACGCCAATACACCAACAACAGCCGACTGCATGTTATCGCGAACCTGCAACATCATTACCCTCCAGGAAAAAATAACGCGATCTGCATCAAACAAAACGGCTGTCCGGCAAAACCGGACAGCCTCATCGATCAGCACGCAAAGACGTAGCTGTTGTCGTTATTGTTGTTATGAGATCCGACAACAGCAATCGCACACACCTCTAATGCGAGTGGTTGTGCCCATCATCCTTCGCGACATTGCCTTTGCCGATCACTTTGATATCGGTGATGACGTACCGGCCGCCAGCGGCTTCCTCAACGGTAAAATCGATCTTGTCGCCCGCGGCAACTTCTTCGAGCATGGAGGGATCCATCACATTGAAATCCATCGTCATGCCGTCCATGCCCAGACCCGAGATCGGTCCATGACTGATATTCAGCGATTCGGAATCCGTTTTGATCTTGTTAATTGTTCCGGTGGCTGTGCCCTCTTTGGCCGCCCAGGCCGAGGAGGCAAACGCCAGAGCTACAACACACGCAAGCGCCTTAATTTTCATGTGATCCCCTTTACTGGTTACAATAGAACCGCTTGTAGTTTTCGGAAATTAACACAAACGTAACACCACGAATTTAATAACGTTTGCGCACGACGCCTTGGAGCATAGGCGGGTTAAAACACGGAATAAAATACGCGCTACCGCGTAGCGCGGGTATGGCATTACCGAAAGCCCGAAACCTGCGCCAAACCCCGGCCTTTAGACAAAGTCTCTCGCATTCTCCAGAACGAAGGACTTGAACCGCGCCGCCAAAGGCGACAACCGCTTGCCGCGCCGACAGACAATGTACCAATGCCTCAAGATCGGAAAGTGCTCGACCGGCAGCACACGCAGACGGTCGACCGACAACTCTAGACTGAGCGTGTGGACCGAAACGATTCCAAGTCCCAGTCCGGCTTGGACCGCCTGTTTGATCGCATCGTTACTGCTCAACTCGATGCTCGTATGCAGTTGGATCCCGTGCTCCGAAAAGAACCGCTCGACCGCGATGCGCGTGCCGGACCCCTCCTCGCGAGCCACGAACGGCACGTTTTCGAGCGCTTTAAGTTCGACCGTTTCTTGCGCGGCGAACGGATGGTCAGGGGCGGCGATCACCACCAACGGGTTTTCCATAATCATCGTCATTTCGACGTCCATGCCGTCGGGCGGCCGACCCATGACGACCAGGTCGATTTCATTACCCTCCAGTTGGGCGATGAGCGATTGTCGGTTAGTCACATCGAGGCGATACGTCATCCCGGGATGTTGCCGGGAAAACGCCGCCAGCAGCCTGGTTCCGAACTGGTTTGCCGTACTGGCCACGGCAATGTCGAGGCGACCGCGCTCGATCCCCTTGAGCTCTTCGAACACCAACTCGGCTTCGCTCATAAGATCGGACACCTTGCGACTGTAGTGAAACATCTCCCTTCCCGCCTCGGTGAGATAAATCTTCTTGCCCAGCTGCTCAAACAACGGAAGCCCGATCGAATCCTCTAACTGTTTGATTTGCATTGATACTGCGGGCTGGGACAAGTGCAACTCCTCGGCAGCACGCGTAAAATTGAGGTTGCGGGCCACGGCCTGGAAGACATCTAACATCCGTAA
>JAKACW010000015.1:579-72859 GCA_021821045.1 Pseudomonadota bacterium | reverse complement strand
ACGCGCCGGCGCGACGCCGCGATCCGGTGGCTGTCGCCGGCTCGACGGTTTCGGCGTACTGGTGTTCGCGACAAATCCGCTTGGTATCGTCTTTGCTCAGGGGCTCGTTCGTTAATCCGCACAGAAGGCCGTCTCGGGTCGTGCGATTGAAGCGGCAACTGTGGCATGGACCAAAACTCTTCAGGCCGTTGGCGTGTTGCATGCCGAGCAACAAGCTGCGCAGCGCGACGGCCAGGTCGGATCCAATGACGTGTTCACTGCTGTTCAAGCCGCGCGCCAAGCGTTGTCCCGGTATGGCATGTTCGATGAGTTTATTTCCCTTCGCGGTGGGTTTGATGTGCACCATGCGTTTGTCTTGTTTGTCCGCTAGTTTGCGGACCAGACCTTTTGCCTCGAGCGCTTTCAACGACTGGGAGACCGTTCCCTTGGTTAAGCCGAGAAACTCCGTCACCGCCTGGGGCGTGTCGGAATAACGATTGCACTGCGCCAGGTACGCCAGCGCGTCGAGTTGCACCGGCTGCAGGCCATGACGCACCCCGAAGGCGCGCAGCTCGCCCCGAATCAGGTTAGAGATCCGTTCCAGGGCGTCATACAGTTCGCGAGCACTCATGCCGACAGATAGTATCGTATCGATACTAGTTTGACAATTGTTGACCGAAGCGCTAGCCTTGCGGCGTTGTTTCGAGTCGAAACGAAAGTCATGTTTTGCGAGGGCGAATTTTTGCCATGAAGATCGACGTCTACGATACCTATGTCCGCACGACGGAAGGGAAGCTGCTTCATTTTGATGTCCTACTGCCGGCCGGACAGGGTGACAAGGCCGCCGAATTCGCTCGCGCTTGGCTGCGCTCGATCGGAGTTGCCTCCGACGACGTCACGCAGGAGAGTTGCGACTTTTGTCATAGCCAGGCCGCCAATCCCGCGCTGCAAGGCCATATTGAGCGGCACGGCTACTTCATCCTGCAGATGGAAGGATGTCCCTCACCCGGACAACAACCCTAGAGCTAAAGGAGATAGCCATGAAAATGATGCCAGCGAGTCTTATCGCCGTTTCAGCTTTGGCGTTCAACGCCGCAATGGCGGCGGATCAAGTCGACTACCCGAAGGACTACCGTCAGTGGACCCATGTGAAGAGCATGACCTTGCACGAAGGTCATCCACTGGAGAATCCGTTCAAGGGGATTCACCATGTTTATGCCAACGCGAAAGGTGTTGAAGGCGCAGAGACAGGAAAATATAAAGACGGCGCGATAATGGTTTTCGATCTCCTCGAGAGCAAAACCCAGGATAACGCGTCGGTGGAAGGGGAGCGCATCCTTGTTGGCGTGATGGTCAAGAACGACAAGAAGTACGCCGCCACCGGCGGTTGGGGCTTCGAGGCGTGGAAAGGCAACAGCCGGACCGAGCGAATCGTCACGGATGGCGGCAAGTCGTGCTTCGACTGCCACGCCCCGCAGAAAGATACCGGCTATGTGTTCAGCCGTTGGCGCGACTGAGCGGATTTGGGCTTATGGAGAAATGCAGCGGGGCCGTGTCGCCTCGCTGCGCGCTATGTCCTTGGTGCGGAATCTATTGCGCCGGCGCCCCTTGGCGGACTCGTTCCATTGTTTGCTCCATCTCCGCGATGCGCGTGCGCAACTGCTCTCGGTCCTGCTCGGCAAGTTGACCTTGATTCTGCGCTTGAGCGAGTGTTCGTAAGCCGTCGGACATCTGAACCATCGCCTTGCTCATTTCCTGAAGCTGGTCCTGACTCATGCTTTGCTGACGCTGCATCGTGCGGGTCATGTCCTGCATTACGCCGTTCATTTGCTGCATGAGTCCGGCCATCTCCTGTGCGCTCTCGGGTTGCATCATGGGGCCGCGTCCCATTTGTTGCGACTGTTGTTTGCCGGCCATCGGGCCGCCGCCCATTCGCATCGGATCATCCGCTTGGCGCGGCATGCCCGGATTGGCGCTCGGTCCAGGGCCCGCGCCAGGACCTTGACCGCCGCCTCCCTGGCTGTGGGTGGCAAACGAAAACGTAGCCAGCAAAACGGCTAAGCCGATTCTCTTTGAAATGCGTTGCGCGTGTCCGTTCATCGTGGGCTCCTTTCACGCAGAGGGTTAAGTCGAGGCGCCTTAATATACGCCGGAACACGGTTTGTGCAAGTTATGCGTTGGCGACCGCGCAAAACCTTGGACGTTGTCTGTCGACAATGTCCGCTTATGAGTCGCGCCCCATTTGGAGTGAATCAAGTATGATTAGATTTCCGTTGTGAGTAATCGCCATGACCCAAGCCGCCTCGACGATCCGAGTGGACTGCTATTCCGGCCACCGCGGCGAAGAAGAACCGCGACGCTTTTTCCTCGGCGAGCGCGAGATCAATGCGGTGGAGATTATGGATCGCTGGCTTGATCCCGGGCATCGCTATTTCAAAGTTCGCGGCGATGATGGTGGCATCTATATATTGCGTCACGATGTGCAACAGGATTTTTGGGAGATGACGCTGTTTGACAGCGGTTCGCGCGATGCCACGCGGCTTTCCTCGACTTGATTCTCAGCGCCCAGACCACGTGCGTTTGTTACGTCGAGAAGTGAGTCACCCTCGCGATCGCCCATCCCCCAAGCACTGCCGTCGCCAACAGTCCAACCGCGGTGGCGGCACTGGCCAGCAAGTTCGGCGCGAGCAATAAAACCAAACCCAACTCCAACATCATCAATCCGGATACCAACTTAAGCAGGCGACCCTCCCGTTCGCTGAGCTTGCGCGCGCCGAGGGTTAGCGCGAAGAGTGCGACGATCAGCAGCAGCGGTAGGATATAGATCACGTTATAGGCCAACAGATAGAGGTAGTATTGCGACGTCGACAGCGGGTTGAGGGTGAGCGCCCGTGTGTAGATCATGGGGAAGCCGGCGGTGCATAAGAGTTCATAGCTGTTGGCGGCCGTTGCCAGCACGATGGTGCCGAACATGATTGCGCCGAGGCTGCGCGCTTCAAGCAGGCCGCGCGCGCGTTTGAAAATCCCCGGCTTCGCCGATTCGGGAATGGACAGACTCACGCCTTTTTTGAACCAGAAAAAATCCTTCGCGTTGATCGCGCCGATCAGGACGGCGACGGCGCCGGCGGCTGATGTAATCCAGGCGGACTGGCCGATAACAAAAAACAAATTCAACCATGCGCCCATAAATAGAAAATACACGAGTCCGGATATGAGAATGAATGTGCCGCCGACCAACAGAATCCGCGCTCTGCTGCCGGCATGCACCAGGAGACTGAGCAAAAACAGCAGAACGAAGAACGCGCACGGATTGAACGAATCCAGCAAGGCCAGGACGATGGTCAGCGCGGGCAGTGACCACCGTGCACTATCCAGCTCGCCAATCAGCGGGACATAGACAGGAACGTCGGCAGCGGATGCGGACAAATCGGCGCTTGCCGAAACGTTGGCGAAGCATTGGGCGAGCGAATCGGCCAACTGGCGGCCGGATGTCGACTCGTCGCCGTAACCCACAACCATTCGTTCGCAGAACAAAAAGGCCGGTACGCTCTCCGCCCGCTCATTGAGACTCCGGGCCATCGCGATGTAAAGCGCCGCGTTGTCGCGGTTGCCGCTGACCTCTAGGTCGTGGACCTCCAGCCAAGGTGTTTCCTGCGCGAGCTTGGATATAAAGGGCCGAGCTTCCAGACAATGTGGACAGCGCTCAGACCAAAAAAAATAGAGGTGCACTACGAGGGTGCCGCCGTCGGCGACGCTGACCCAGTTCCAGTGGGAGCGGGGTTCGGCGTCGGCCGCCATGGGCTGCGCAGGAGGCATCGCGATTAGAAGAAGTGCAACCGTCCAGCATAGTAGCGCGCGGCCGGTCTGTAAGGGATAGATTCGCATAATTCGGAACATGAGCGCCGGACTGGAACGTCTCCGATTGTCCGTTGAGTCGCGATTGGAAAATGCCGGTTACGCGGGCCGTCGCGTCGGACGATTTCCGCCAGCATCGCAATTGCTTCTGCCGGCGGGGCTGAGCCCGAGGCCTACTGCGGACGTTCGTCGGTCGCAGATGGTTTCGAAAGTTGATTTTCCAGCGCCCGTACCTGCGCTTCCATCGCCGTTAACTGCTCACGCGCCCGGGCGAGCACCTTGGATTGTGCATCGAACTCCTCGCGCGTCACCAAATTGAGGCGGCTGAACGTACCCTGCAGTGCAGCCCGCACGTTTTTTTCCATGTCATCGCGAAAGTCGCTGATCGGGCCGGGCATGGCTTCGGCGACCTTTCGCGCCAAATCGTCGAGAATTTTTGGATTAATCATTGGTGCGACCGTTTGTTTTTTCGCTGGCCAATCGTAGCACGCTGTCGCTGCCAATCGTGCACAACTTGGGTGCACCAAATCTGGGCGGTTTGAATATTTTGGTGCGTGCGCTTCGCCGCCGCATCTGCGTCGATAGAGTAAGACAATGTTTTTGCTAAAGAAAGTACATTGGCACAGTAAATGCTCCAGCCACGCTGAGGCTATTGGATCGCAAGGGTGCGGTGACGCTGCACCAAAGCGTTATGTAAGGCGACGAGGAGAGGATCATGAAACTAGTGACCGCAATCATCAAACCGTTCAAGTTGGACGACGTGCGGGAGGCTTTGTCGGAAATCGGCGTGCAAGGCATCACCGTCACGGACGTCAAAGGCTTCGGACGGCAAAAAGGACATACAGAACTTTACCGTGGCGCGGAGTACGTTGTTGACTTCCTACCCAAAGTAAAAGTCGAAGTGGCAGTTGGACGCGACTTAGTCGATCGCGTGGTGGAGGCGATTCGAAAATCGGCCAACACCGGCAAGATCGGCGACGGAAAAATTTTCGTTTACAGCTTAGAGCAGGCTATGCGCATACGTACCGGCGAAACCGGTGCGGACGCGCTGTGATAAGAACCGAGGTAGGAGGCTTACCGTGGAAACCGTTAAAGAGTTAAGTTACGCGATCGATACGTTTTACTTTTTGATCATGGGGGCGCTCGTGATGTTCATGGCCGCCGGGTTTGCCATGCTCGAAGCGGGGCTGGTGCGGGCTAAGAACACCACTGAGATTCTAACCAAAAATGTCGCGTTGTACGCCGTGGCATCCATCATGTATCTGCTGGTGGGTTACAACATCATGTACGGCGATGGTGTAAATCCCTATATCCCAAGCATTAGCTTCATGGGCTATGAGGACAACACTGTCGAAGCGGTTGTGGCCGAGGGCGATGACGCGCCGTACTACTCCAACCTGGCCGACTTTTTCTTTCAGGTCGTGTTCGTTGCTACCGCAATGTCAATCGTATCCGGCGCCGTCGCCGAGCGGATGAAACTGTGGGCGTTTCTTGCCTTCGCGGTGGTGATGACCGCGTTCATCTACCCCGTGCAAGGTTTCTGGAAGTGGGGCGGCGGGTTCTTGAACGAGTTGGGTTTCGTTGACTTCGCAGGGTCGGGGGTCGTGCATCTCACCGGTGCGGCGGCGGCCTTCGCTGGCGTCCTCCTGCTCGGGCCTCGCAAAGGCAAGTATGGCCCGAATGGCGAGATTCATCCCATTCCCGGCGCGAATCTACCCTTGGCGACCCTCGGCATGTTCATTCTGTGGCTGGGGTGGTTTGGGTTCAATGGCGGATCGGAGTTGAAGATCTCCAACGTCGGCGAGGCCAACGCGGTTGCGATGGTGTTCGTGAACACCAACGTGGCGGCCGCGGCCGGCGTCATTGCCGCGTTGATCACCGGCCGCCTGTTGTTCGGTAAGTCTGACTTAACAATGGTGCTCAACGGCGCGTTGGCGGGCTTGGTTTCGATCACGGCTGAACCCTTGGCGCCCAGCCCGGGCCTCGCGGCCATTGTCGGCGCCGTCGGTGGCGTGTTGGTGGTTTTCTCCATCGTGACCTTGGACAAGCTGAAAATCGATGACCCGGTCGGTGCGATCTCGGTTCACGGGGTGTCCGGTATGTGGGGTCTGCTTGCGGTGGTTCTCTCCAATGCCGATGCAACCATCGGCAACCAGCTGATCGGCTTGGTCACCATCTTTGCATGGGTCTTCGCAACCAGCTTCCTGGTTTGGTTGATCATTAAAGCGGTGATGGGGTTGCGGGTTACCGCCGAGGAAGAGCACGAAGGCATGGACTTGGTGGATTGCGGAATGGAAGCCTATCCCGAGTTTGTCATCCGCAAGTAACCGCTCGTCAGAACAACAACAATCCAACTGACACACTGCGCGGGGCCTTCGGGCCCCGCATTTTTTTCATAAGACGCTCAGAGCTCTTCATGGGTGCCGTCGCAAAACGGCGGCGACTTGGTGTGCTTGCAGCCGCAGAGCGCGAACACGTCGGCCTCTTCAACGGTAAACTCCACCGGCGAAAACGGTGTGCCTTTGTGCGAGCCGTCACAAAACGGCTGTTTCTTGCTTCGACCGCAGGCGCACCACCAATACTTGCCTGGTTTGAGGGGCACTACAAAGGGGCCTTTCTGTGCGATTTTTGGTTCTTCCATCGTTCAATCCTTTGCGAATCCGGGAGAAAGTATAACGTGGAGAAGCGCGCGTCGCCCAGACAAACGCCAGGACGCATGCATGGAGAAGACGCCCACATAAACGAGATGTCGGCCCCGGATATTCATTGGTCGGACACTGGAAACGAGGTGTACTGGCGGTGCCCGCCGGTCGATTCGAGCAAGACTCTAATTTCCACGCCGATCTCCGATAAATATACGAGTTTCACAGACGACCAGCCGCGCATTGGCGAGTGTTGGTGACGGATCAGACGAGGTTTATATGAACACCTTTGCAAGACTATTTGTGGCGCTGGCTGTGACTGTGGCGAGCGGTTCGGTGCACGCTGAGGTGTACCGGTGGGTGGACGAGCAAGGCAACGTCCAGTTCGGCGACCAACCAACGCAAAAGGACAACCCAGAACAGGTCAAGGTGCCGACTTTCACGCCTGACCCGAACACCTTGGAACGACTCGACAATCAAAAGCGCTATCTCGATGCGCGCCAGACCGACCGTAAAAAAGACGCCGAGCGCAATAAAAAGGACGACGAGCGTGCCAAGGAATATGCCAAAGCCTGCGAGGAGTCAAAGAAGCGGCTGGCGCTGCTCGAAGGGGGCACCCGTCTCTACACCGAGACCGGCGAGGGCGGCGAACGTCACTATATTAGCGACGAAGAGCGCGCCCAAGAAGTCGCGTCGACCAACGAGAAAATCAAAGAGTACTGCAGCGGACCGCCGAAAAAGTAGCGTCCCTATTTTTCCAGCACACGCTTGGCGAACGCCGGCAGTGCCATGGCGCCCTTGTGCACATCGGCTGTGTAGAACAGTGTGTCGAAACCGGGACTGCCCGCCTCCTTTTCCCGAAACTTATTGACCGCGCAATTCTTGCCGGCCAATGTCGCACTCCACCATCCTGACGGATAGACGCACTGTGGATAATGCAGTGTTTGCAGGCTGGTGAAGCCGGCGGCGCGCATGCTTGCGCGCATCCGCTGCAGCAGATCCAGATGGTACAGAGGCGATTCGCTTTGCTGAACGAGAATGCCGCCTTTCGCCAGCGCGCGATGACAGCACCGATAGAACGGTTCGGCGAACAGACCTTCCGCCGGGCCGATGGGGTCGGTGCTGTCGACGATGATAATGTCGACGCTTTCGGCTTCCGCCTCATCCATCCACTTCACGCCGTCGCCGAAATAGAAGTGGGCGCGAGGATCGTTGTTGGCGTCGCACAACTGGGGAAAGTATTTCTCGGCCAACCGCGTCACCCGCTCGTCGATTTCGATCTGCCAGGCTTGCTCGACGCCTGGGTGCTTGAGCACTTCGCGCATCGTGCCGCAGTCGCCGCCGCCGATGATTACCACGCTGCGCGGCCCAGGATGGGTGAACAGCGCGGGGTGGCTCATCATCTCGTGGTAGATGAAGTTGTCGCGATCGGTGAGCATGATGCAGCCGTCGATGACCATGAGCTTGCCGAACGTTTCGGTGTCATAAATCTGAATGTGCTGGTACGGGGTCTGCTCGTCGTGGAGCTTTCCCTTGATTTTCATGGAAAATGCGGCGCCGCTGGCGACTTGTGCTTCGGTAAACCAGGTGTTGTCCAGCGTCATGCTCGTACTCCTCGGCGCGCGGAAATCGGAAGCGACTCAAAAGGGTGACAAAGATACCGCAATCGAACTCGTTCTGCCACCGCCCACGCATTAACTTATAATAGCGTCCACGAAAACATAGCAGCCGGGAAGGGACATCATGACGGATTGGACGGTTCAGCAAAGCCGCGACCTCTACAACATCGCTGTTTGGAGCGGCGGCTATTTCGATGTCAACGACGCCGGACACGTCATCGCCAGACCGCGGCGCACTCCGGGCAGTCCAACCGTCGATTTGAATCAACTGGCTTTGGATATTCGCGAAAGCGGACTGGCACTGCCAATTCTGGTGCGCTTCATGGACGTGCTGAAAGATCGCGTGGATACGTTAACGGATGCCTTCGCCAGCGCCATGGAGGCCGACGGCTATAAGGGTCGCTACACCGCCGTCTATCCGATTAAGGTGAATCAAAATCAGCGGCTGCTGCGCGAGATCGTCGGCCATGGCGGGCCGCGGGTGGGACTGGAAGCGGGCAGCAAACCCGAGCTCATGGCGGTGTTGGCGCTGTCGAGAGCCGACGGCGGGGTCATTATATGCAATGGCTATAAGGATCGGGAGTACGTCCGGTTGGCGCTGATCGGGCAGAAGCTGGGTCATCGCGTTCACATCGTGGTGGAAAAACGCACCGAACTGGATATCGTGCTTTCCGAAGCGGCGCAGCTAAAGGTTGAGCCGCTGATCGGGCTGCGTGTACGGCTGGCCTCCATCGGCGCCGGCAAATGGCAAAACACCGGTGGTGAAAAGTCCAAATTCGGCTTGTCCGCGGCCCAAGCCATGGACGCGATCGAGACCCTCAAGGCGGCCGGCAAGCTCGAGTGCTTGCGACTGTTGCACTGCCATCTGGGCTCGCAAATCGCCAACATTCAGGACATTCAGCGTGGATTGCGCGAGTGCGCCCGCTACTACGCGGAGTTCCTGCGCCACGGGGCCAAAATCGAAACCGTCGACGTGGGCGGCGGTTTAGGCATCGACTACGAAGGAACGCGGTCGCGCAGTTTTTGTTCCATGAACTACACCGTTCAGGAGTATGCGCGCAACGTGGTTCATACCCTGTGGGAAGTGTGCGAGGCGGCGGATCTTCCCCATCCAAACATTATCACTGAGTCCGGTCGCGCGATGACGGCCCACCATGCGGTGCTGATTACCAACGTGATCGACTACGAAAGCATCAGCGATGAGCGCGCACCCGAAGCCCCTGCCGACGACGCCCCCCAGATTCTGCACGATATGTGGCGCGACTATACGGAATTGGGCAGCGGTCAGTCGACGCCGCTCGAGGCTTATCACGACGCATCCCATCGTCTATCGGAAGCGCAAGCAATGTATGTGCATGGCGTGCTGACCATGGAGCAGCGCGCTCAGGCGGAAAAATTGTATTACGCTGTTTGCCACAAGACGCAGTCGACGTTGCAGCCGACGGTGCGAACGCACCGCCAAGTGCTCGATGAGCTCAACGAAAAGATGGCGGATAAATATTTCTGCAATTTTTCGCTGTTCCAGTCGCTGCCCGACGTGTGGGCGCTCGATCAAGTCTTTCCCGTAATGCCCCTCGGGCGCCTTAACGAACGTCCGACGCGTCGCGGCGTGTTGGAGGATATTACCTGTGATTCGGACGGGCGAATCGACAGCTACGTCGATGGCGAGGGCGTCGAGGCCAATTTGCCGCTCCACGCCCTGCGCGATGGCGAGCCGTATTTGTTGGGGATCTTTTTGATCGGCGCCTATCAAGAGATCCTTGGCGATATGCATAATTTATTTGGCGATACCAACTCAGTGAATGTCGAACTCACCCAGGATGGCTATCGCCTGGCCGAGAAACGCCACGGTGACGTGGTGGACCACGTCTTGAAATACGTCCAGTTTGAAACCGGCGATTTGCGCGCGGCCTACGAAGAGAAGGTCGCCCGGGCGTCTCTGAGCGCTGAGGAGCGTCGCCAACACTTGCAGGAACTCCTAGCGGGCCTGCAGGGCTATACCTACCTGGAAGATCGCTAAGCGGCCCGGATCTTATACGGTCCGTTTGCCGATCCGCGCCACCGATATTCCTCGGCGCGGTTCGGCGTTTTTTAATTCAGTCAACGTTCAGCTCCTCGTCCTTATTCTCAGCTCCGAAGAGATCGGAAAATTTGCGTAAGATCTCAGGCTATTTGGGCGAAATGATTGAGGAGAACGCCATGAAAAACAAAGTACTCGGGTTGGGCTTAGGCCTTGCGGTTGTAATGAGCGGCTCCGCGGTGGCCGCCGAGGGGTTGGACCTGGCCAAGGCAAGCGGTTGTCTGGCTTGTCATGCCGTGGAGAAAAAAGTCGTTGGACCGGCGTGGCAAGACGTCGCGGCGAAATACAAAGGCGATGCCGCCGCGCGGGATGTGTTGGTCAGCAAAGTGAAGGCCGGCGGCAAAGGCAACTGGAATGAAGTAACGGGTGGCGTGCCGATGCCCCCCTACTCTCCGCGTGTCGCCGACGCCGACATCGAGAAGCTGGTGGACTTCATCTTGGCGTTGTAACGAGTAGCGAGTCCGACGCGCGGCGTCTGAGGTGGGCGCCGCGCAACTCAACCAAACGGGAGGCGGCCATGAAAACGCAGACAACAAGGCGCGTTGGAACGTTGTTGGTTCTGGGAGCGTTGGCGACGCTGGCCAATGTTGCCCAAGCAGGGTCTGACCATCACGGCGAGTACGACTACGCCAAAGTGCTGTCGGCTCAGCCCATTTACACCGTCGAGCGACGGCCCATCGACGAACGGGAGTGCTGGAATGAAACGGTCAGTTACACCGGCCACCAAGGCAGCATGACCGGTGTTATCGCAGGCGGAATTATCGGCGGCGTCATCGGCAATCAAATCGGCAAAGGCCACGGCAGGCAAGCGGCCACGGTGGCCGGCACGTTGCTCGGCGGCTCCATTGGGCATGACATTTCCCACAGCAAGCCGCGGCGTCACCAAGCCGTCGAAGAGCATTGCCGGGTTTACCGTCGTTACACTGAAGAGGAGCGGATCACCGGCTACCGCGTGACCTATCGCTACGACGGACGAACGTATACGCGAACAATGTCCCATGATCCGGGGCCGCGACTGCGGGTGCGCGTCAAAGTCGAACCGGCGTACTGATTTTTGTGGATTAAGCTGCCAGTGCGAATCCTCGCGGTGTCCCTGGGAGAATTCGCGCTGGCGTCCCGCTGTCCCAACCCGTATGATTTTGCAGTGTAAAACCCGTCTGCCGGTCAATGAGAAGAGGATTTTCTTCCGATGAGTACGCGGTCGCAACAATCGAGATTTGGTCGCCTTGCAGGCGCGATTCTGGCGGCGTGTTCCTCGGCCGCCATGGCGCAACAGCCGCTTACGCTCGACGAAGCCGTGAACAAGGTCAGGCAGGAGACCGAGGGAAGAGTGCTCGTCGCCGAGAGGACGGAAGAAGGGGGTCGCGTTCGGTTTCGGATTAAGTTTCTGACGGAAGACGGAACCGTGAAAGTTATTTTCGTCGACCCGGAAACCGGCCGCATCGAGAACTGATGCGCGTCTTAATCGTTGAAGACGAATCCACGCTGCGGCTTCAACTCAAGGAGCGATTCGAAGCCGAGGGCTATGTCGTCGACGCCGCGGCCGACGGCGAAGAAGCGCTCTACTTCGGACGTGAATATCCGATCGATCTTGCCATTGTTGATCTGGGGCTGCCCAAGCTATCGGGGATCGAGGTGATTACCGCGTGGCGCAAGGAGCAGCGTTCCTTTCCCGTGCTCATCTTGACCGCCAAGGCGCGCTGGCAGGAGAAGGTCGAGGGGCTCGAAGCGGGCGCCGACGACTATCTCGTCAAGCCGTTTCACATTGAAGAACTGATTGCCCGCACGAAAGCGCTGTTGCGGCGGGCGGCGGGGCGATCCGATTCGCGCATCATCTGCGGTGAGCTGCAACTCGACATATCGTCGCAGCGCGTCACAGTGGCCGGCAACCCGGTGGAACTCACCGCCTATGAATACCGGGTACTTGAATATCTCATGCTACACGCGGGCGAAGTGGTGTCCAAGTCGGATCTGACGGAGCATATTTACGCCGAAGACCAAGACCGCGATAGCAACGTCATCGAAGTGTTCGTCGGTCGGCTGCGCAAGAAATTGGACGCCTTCGGCGCCGGGCGCTTCATTGCAACGTTGCGAAATCGCGGCTATCGACTGACGGTGGAGTAGCGCAGCCGTGACCACGCTTGGTTGGTTGATGCCCGATGCTGTCAATTAATAGCAGACTCGTCATCGCCGCTACCTTCGTGCTCGCGGCATTTCTCGGCCTGACCGGCTGGACGCTCGACAAAGCCTATTGGGACAGTGCGCAAACGGCGCTG
Source organism: Pseudomonadota bacterium (assembly GCA_021821045.1). Classification (GTDB taxonomy): domain Bacteria; phylum Pseudomonadota; class Gammaproteobacteria; order JAADHS01; family JAADHS01; genus JAKACW01. The sequence goes on along the minus strand of JAKACW010000015.1, from coordinate 60,408 downwards.
CGCGAGCGGCTTGAGGCCTACATGTATGCGCTGATCGCGGCCTCCGAGCTGCGTGATGACGGCCACTTGCACATTCCCGAGGACTTACCCGACGCGCGGTTTTCCACTCCCGGTTCGGGCTTGTATGCGGAAGTGCGCGCCCACGACAGCAGCAGTGCGTGGCGATCCAAGTCTTCACTGGGCGTGGCGATCGGCTATCCCTTCGGTCTATCGCGCGGAGAGAGCGGTTTCGCCCAACTGGCTACGGCGGCCGGGCAGGCCGTGTACACGTTCAATTTCGGTCTGGCGTGGGAGGTGGGTGGCAAAGAGCGCGCCTTCACGTTCAGTGTCGCCGAGAGTTTAAACGCCTTTGATGACCAGATCGCCGCCTTTCGGCAAAGCCTGTGGGGAAGTTTGTTGATTGGGAGCGTTCTGCTGTTGGCGGTCCAGGGCACGATATTGCGGTGGGGGTTGTCGCCGTTGCGTCGCTTGGTCGACGGCCTCAGCGCAGTGGAACAAGGCAAGGCTCAAGCGATTGAGGGCAAGTATCCGAAAGAACTCAACGGCCTCACGGCGCGCCTCAACGAATTCATCGCCAACGAGCGCACCCACTTGGAGCGCTATCGAAACGCGCTGGACGATCTGGCTCACAGCTTGAAAACGCCGCTGGCGGTGATTCAGGGCGCCGTTGAACAGGGGTCAGCGGAGGGCTTCACTCACAAGGAGGAGCTGCGGGAGCATATTGACCGCATGAAGCAGATCGTGGATTACCACTTGCAGCGCGCGGCGACGTCCGGGCGGCTCACCCTGAAAACATCCGTTCCGGTGCAGACCACGGTGCAGCGTATCGTCGGCAGCTTGGCCAAAGTTTATGCCGCGAAGATGATCGAGTGCCAAATCGACGTTGCCGCGGATTGCGTTTTCGACGGTGAGCAGGGTGATTTGATGGAGCTGCTTGGCAATTTGCTCGATAACGCGTTCAAATGGGCGCGCCGCCGGGTGGCGATTTCGGTACGGCCCGATCCCACCGCATCTGCGGCGCTGGCGATTGTCATCGAAGATGACGGACCGGGCATCGACAGCGCCGCGGTCGAGCGGCTCCTGCAGCGCGGGGCGAAGGGTAGCGAGGAGATGCCGGGGCAGGGCATCGGTCTGGCGGTGGTGCAAGATATCGTGGACGTGTATGGCGGCACTCTTGATATCGAACGAAGTCCCTTGGGCGGCGCCCGACTCCAAATTCAACTCCCCCAGCGACAATGACAGGGTGGTTTGATTTCATGCTAAAAAATTCTATTGAACGCTTTGCCGGCAGGATCATCAGGGTAACGGAGGACGACGTCGTCCTGCCCAACGGATGCGAGTGTCACCTTGAAGTGGTCCACCATCCCGGTGGAGCGGCGGCCGTTGCAATCAATTCGTCGCGGGAGGTTTGTCTGCTGCGGCAATATCGCTACGTGGTAAACGACTGGTTGTGGGAGCTTCCTGCCGGCAAACGGGATCACAATGAAGCTCCGCTTGAAACAGTTGCACGGGAGCTGGCCGAGGAGGCGGGCGTGCGCGCCGGGCGGATTCGCGATTTAGGTCGAATCGTGTCCTCGCCTGGGGTATTCAGTGAGGAGGTTTTTCTGTACCTCGCCGAGGACCTTGAAGACGCAGAGCGAGCGCCCGAGCACGGCGAGGTCATGGAAGTGCATTGGATTGCGTTCGATGATGCGGTTGCGAAGGCGCTTGCCGGTGGGATTCAAGATGCCAAAACCATCATTGGCCTACTGCGTGCCAAGTCGGTGCTCGGGGGCTGAGTCGCCAACGCAGAGGCGGTGCCAACGGCGGCGACAGCGAGCCAGTGCTGCCTGGCGCTCGAGCCAAGTCGGGCATGCGGAATGATGTCGGAGCTTCGTCAGTGTCGCTCGGTCAAACGGCTGCGGTAATCGGGTGATTCTTGGCGTTCTGAATTGCGATCATGATGGCGAGCCGCGCCATGAGGCGATTTATATCGAGAGTCGGACCAAGCCGCAGTGCGTCCTTCAACTCCGAGACCATGGCCGGTTCAAGGTTCTCTTTTTGCGCTTTGCGCAGCAGCGGCCGTACCAACCCAGAAATCGCCCGTTGTGACCGCATCGGACCCAGCTGGCCCAGATTGCGGCAATGGTAAACCGCTAAACAGCGGGCGATATAAAACTGAACACCGTAAAGAACGGCGCGGTCATAATGTCCTGCACGTTGTAGAAATAGTCGGGCTTTGTCGCACAGCACCGCGCGATCGAGCCATTTATCCGACGGTTCCAGCGGTTGCGAACGACCTGGGCAGCCAAAGCGGATGAACCGATGAAAGTACTGCCAACCGTCGTGCTCGCGGCCGACTTCGAGCAGCAACAACGGCAGACGCGTGAAAATTTCGGCTGGGTAGAACACAGAGGATTCGCTTACATCGGCATGGAACCCTTTGTATAATTCGATGGCTGTGAGCAGTTCGCCGGCCCGTTCCGCTTCTTGCGCGGATAACAAAAGCTTTTGCTGATGAGTGCGGAAGTTCACTTTTATGACCATGGTTCCCCCTGCATTTTTATTGTAGGTGGCTCTTCGTTTTTTTTCTGTTAGGTGGTGTACGTAATTTTTTGTGTAGCGTCACAGACCGGCGCCAAATTCGCCTAACCACCTACCAGTAGATAGCGTCCCCCGTGAGAAGAATTTAATATCCGGAGAACGGCTAAGGAGCTTTTAAGATGGGTCGACCCGCCACAACGTTCCTGAAAGACTATCGGCCACTAGATTATGTCGTTGATTCGATAGATTTAACCTTTCATCTCGATCCTGACTGCACGCGAGTTGAGAGTTGTCTGCGCGTTCGTCGGCGTGAGGGCGTTTCGGCCGCGGCGGTGTTTGCCTTGTATGGCAGGGATATAAGTCTTCAGTCGGTCGCGCTCGATGGTTCGCCATTGCCCGCAAGCCGCTACCGGCTCGACGACGAGAACTTGGTCCTCGTCGATCCTCCCCGAGAATTCACTTTGGATGTGACCACGCAGATCGAGCCCGCGAAGAATACCGAGCTGCAGGGCCTCTATGTTTCCAATGGCAAGTTCTTCACCCAATGCGAAGCGGAAGGCTTCCGCCGCATCACCTATTTTCCCGATCGACCGGACGTGCTGTCCCGCTACCAGACCACCATCATCGCCGATCGCACTCAATTTCCTGTACTGCTGTCGAACGGCAACCCTGTCGACCGCGGCGACGGGCCGGGCAATACGCATTGGGTTCGCTGGCAGGACCCGTTCCCCAAGCCGAGCTACTTGTTCGCGCTCGTCGCCGGCGATTTCGCCTGCGTAGAGGATGACTACACCACCGTCTCGGGACGCCGCGTTTCCCTGCGAATGTTCGTCGAGCACGGCGACGAAGACAAATGTCTGCACGCGCTGGCCTCGTTGCAGCGGGCGATGCGTTGGGACGAGGATACCTACGGCCGTGAATACGATCTGGACATCTATATGGTCGTGGCGGTCGGCGACTTCAACATGGGCGCCATGGAAAACAAGGGGCTCAATATTTTCAACTCGAAGTACGTTCTGGCCAGCGCGGCAACCGCCACTGACCAGGACTATCAAGCCATCGAGAGCATTATTGGCCACGAATATTTTCACAACTGGTCCGGCAACAGGGTGACTTGCCGCGATTGGTTTCAATTGAGCCTAAAAGAGGGCTTCACTGTCTTCCGCGATCAGGAGTTCACCTCCGATCTGCACTCCCGTGGCGTTAAGCGGATAAACGACGTGAATATTTTGCGGACCCAACAATTTCGCGAGGACGCGGGCCCGGCCGCGCACCCGGTCCGGCCGGAGAGCTACATCGAGATCAACAACTTCTACACCGTGACGATTTATAACAAGGGCGCGGAAGTGGTGCGCATGTTGCGCACCTTGGTCGGCGCGGAGACATTTCGCAGAGCGACCGATCTTTACTTCTCGCGTTTCGACGGTCAGGCGGTGACTACCGACGATTTTGTCGCCGCGGTGGAAGAGGTCAGTGGCCTTGACCTCAGCCAGTTCAAGCTCTGGTACAGCCAGGCGGGCACGCCGACGGTCGACGTTGAGGGCGTTGTCGACGAGGGTGCCCGTCGCTATCGACTGACTTTGCGGCAAAGCTGTCCGCCTACACCCGGTCAGCCGCAAAAGAGTCCCTTTTGCATCCCGGTTGCGGTCGCATTCTTTTCGCCAGTGACAGCGCAACGCCTTCCCGTGCGCTTACACGGCGACGCCGGTCCGTGGCGCGACGAACAGACGCTGACGCTCGTCGCGCCGGAGCAGACTTTTGTTTTTGAATTCAAGGACCCCGTTGCGGCGCCGATTCCGTCCTTGCTGCGCGGGTTCTCGGCGCCCGTTAAGCTGAACGCCAAGCCTCCGGTCGAGGATTTGCTTTTCCTGTGGGCCAATGACGATGATGAATTCAATCGCTGGGAAGCGGGTCAACACTTGGCTATCGACGAACTCCTGCGCTTGATCCAAGCTCAACGCAGCGGCGCCGCGGCGACCGTGGCGGATGCTTACGTCGAGGGCTTCGCCAAAAATCTCCAGAGCACGGAGCTTAATCGTCTTTTTCAAGCCCAGTTGCTGCGCATCCCGGATGAAATTTACGTTTCGGAGTTTACCTCGCCCATCGATCCGCAGTTGATCCACGATGCCTGGCGGCAGATGCGCCGGGAACTCGCCGAGCGTTTGGAGAAGACGCTGACGGCCGTCTTTGACGCCAACAATCGGCATGAACCTTATTCCATCGATCCGCTGGCCATCGGCCGGCGCGCGGTCAAGTACGCTTGTCTGGCGTTTATGACGGAACTGCCCGACCCGCGCCACGTCCGGCTTGTCTATGACGAATATCGCCGCGCCGATAACATGACCGATCGGATTTCGGCCTTGGCTATCCTCGCCAATTTGGAATGCGAAGAACGCTTTCACGCTTTGAATGAGTTTTACGAAACCTGGCAAGACAATGCCAACGTGCTCGATAAGTGGTTTGCCGTCCAGGCCGCATCGCGCTTGAGCGACGCGCTCGATGCGGTCCGCTCCCTTACGGACCATCCGCGATTCAAGCCGACCAATCCCAACCGCGTCCGAGCGCTGTTGGGTACGTTTTGTTTCAACAACCCGGTCAACTTTCATCGTCCTGACGGGGCGGGCTATGCGTTTGTCAAGAGTTGGATTCTGAAAATCGACCGGCTCAATCCCCAGTTGTCCGCCCGACTGGTGAGTTCGTTCGCCCAATGGCGTAAGTTCGAGCCTCAGAGGCGGGCGAAAATGGAAGCGCAGCTTCGCGAAATGGCCGCAGCGCCCGATCTGAGCAAGGACTTATATGAAATGGTCAGCCGATTCCTGAATGGTTGAGGTAGTCGCGTGATCATTCCGCACACTGAGTTGAGCGAGGACGCGCTGAGCGGATTGATTGAAGCGTTCGTTTCCCGCGAGATCGAGGTTAGCGATCTGCATGTCAGTCTCGAGAGCAAAGCGGCCTACGTCAGAAGACTACTGGATGACGGGAAAGCGGTAATCCTCTTCGAGCCGCGCGATGAGTCCTTTACCATCGTATTCAAGGAAGATGTCCCTAATACCGAACAATCCTGATTGACCTGTCTGGAAGGCGCAGGATGTCGCCGACATGGGTGGGAAAAGCTTTTCGGCGACGATCTTTCACGTAGTCTTCGAGGGTTTCCTTGATGACGGGGAAGGCGATCTCGTCCCAAGGGATGTCGTTTTCGCCGACAAACGCGACTTCCAGGCTTTCCGGTCCCGCCGCCGCTTCGCCAGCCGGTGAATTTCCGCGAAACATGATGTAGACCTGGTTGATATGGGGCAGGCTATACATGCAGTACAATTTCAAATCCACGACGGGCGCACACGCCTCTTCCTGTGTTTCTCGCGCCGCTGCTTCCATGGTCGTCTCGCCGTTTTCCATGAACCCGGCGGGAAGCGTCCATGTGCCGTGACGCGGTTCAATGGCTCTGCGACACAGCAGGATCTTTTCCTGCCACTCCACGATGCAGCCGGCGACGATTTTCGGATTTTGATAATGAATCGTCTCGCAGCGCGTGCAAACGAAGCGCGGAAGATGATCCCCATCAGGCACCTTCAAGATCACGGCCGCGCCACAACTGCTGCAGAAGTTCATGGCGCTACGATAGCAGAAATGCCAACGAGCAAAAAGGCGCGGGATCAGCCACGCGGGAATTGAACCGGCAGGCGTCTATTGATCGGCGCCGCCAGGCGAGTTCAGCGCCACTGTTGCGATGACCTGGTTGCCCTTGCCGCGGTACTCGAGGGCGGAAAAGCTCAACATTGCGGCCATCGCGATGCCCCGTCCGTGAGCGTCGAACGCCCGTGCCGGATCCAGCTGCAGGTAGGGCTTCCAGTCGAAGCCGTTTCCCTCGTCGGCAATCGCGAAGCGCACCGCGTCCTTTGTTCGCGTGAAATCGACGACAACGTGCTTTTTCTTGTACTGATCGTCGGCGAGCCGTTGTCTCAACGCCTGTCCCCACTCTTGTGAAGCCAACAAGCGACTTTTCTCGTCATAGGAGAAACCAAGGTTGCCGTGCTCCACCGCGTTCATGAGCAACTCGGACAGGCCAATGACGACGGCGTGAGGGTGCGGGCACGCGTTCGACAAAAAGGACGCCAGATGCTTGGCTTCCTCGATGGTATTAAACGTGAACGATCCTTCTTTCAAAAGGGTAGCCGCCAACGAAGCGCGCTTCATCTGCTCACGCAGCGTGCGGTAGCGGTCGAAATCCTCGATCGCCGATTTGATGACCGACAGCAGCAAGTTGATGTTGAAAGGTTTGGTCACGTAGTGAAACGCGCCGGCGGACAAGCCTTCAAGGACCTCTTTCTCGCTCGACGCGGCCGTTTGCATGATCACTGGAACGTCGCGCAGGCCAGCTTGCGCCTTGATGTGTTTGAGCAGCTCAATCCCGTTCATTTGCGGCATGATGCGATCGGTGAGGACCGCGTGAAAAGCGTCCTTCCCACTGTTCAGCAGCATCGCGGCTTGAGCGCCGTCGCGGGCGCGGGACACAGCGTACCCCGCGTGGGTTAAGTACACGTCGAGTAGATCGAGATTAGCATCGTCATCATCGACGATCAGGACATGGTACTTGTTGTTGCGGTGCGGCATCTTGGGTCGGGTCTCTCCTCAAGCGACTTTATCGGCGCGCCGCGCCGATTGCTCCATCGCGGGGCTATCGACCAGGTGGAAAACGGGAAAATCGACGAGGAGTTGGCTTGCAGGCGCTCATGCTGTGCTTGCCACGCAAACGTCGACTCGGTTTCGACCGGCTCGTTTCGCGGCGTAGAGCGCCTTGTCCGCGCGCCTGATCAGTTCCGCGAGATCGTCGCCGCCATGCGCGGCGCCAATGCCGATGCTGATGGTAACGGGAATCGTGTGCTCGTCGGTTTGAATTGGCGCCGCCGCGATGCGCTCGCGAACACGCTCGGCGATAGCGGTCGCTTGCTCGAGATTCGCTTCGGACAACAGGATTAGAAACTCCTCTCCCCCATAGCGTCCGACCGGGTTGACGCGTCGCACCGTGGCGCGAATGCGCTCCACGGTATCTTTGAGAACAAAGTCGCCCACCGGATGGCCGTAAGTGTCGTTGACGTTCTTGAAATGATCGAGATCGGCAAGCAACACGCAGACGACCTGATCCGGCGCCATGGTCGAGAGTTTTTGCTGCACTAAGTCAAGAATCGGCTTGCGCCGCAGAACGCCGGTCAGCGTATCGATGTCGGCCAGCTTCTGCAGCGAAGCTTGTTTGCGGGCGAGCGTGCGAATCCGCTGTCCGAAGTCGATTTTTTCACGCGCCTCGTAGGCTTCGATCGCCAGCGAAATGTCCAGCGCAGTGATTTTGAGTAGAAACATCGCTAACTGTGGCGCGTCCGGCGCCTGCGCCGGGATGCGCTCCAGTAGCAGCTGTTGGAGCGCGAAGAAGGCGTATTGATACACGGCAAGTTCTATTCCCACGTATAGGTGGGTGACGCCGACTTTGAGGCGCGATTCGAAGTATGCTGGTGTGTGGAATTCGCATCCCAAGGAGCGGAGATAGCGTTGTTGTTTGCTCTTGAGCAGATCGAGGTCCGGTACGAGGCTCAGCGTCGCGGCGGCCGGCGGGTACTCCAGCAGTCGCGCATAAAATAAATCGACGATTTCATCCAAATGCGGTTCGATCACGCTGCGCTGTAGTTGCTCCGACCAGCGGCCGTCGTTCGGTGCGAGTCGCAGGAATCGAAGGCGATCCGCGATGACGGCATCGGTTATGCCGAACTGATGGCAGAGAGTCGTGGGGGGTGCTGGTGGTCGTCGGTTTGCCACGTGCCTGCTTCGGACGTCATCACGTTGGATAGGTATCGGGCTGGTCCAATTGTGCGGGAAACGACTTCGGTTTGCACGCCTGGGTGTCTGTGTCGGCGGAAAACATCTCGATTGATGCGGCAAAAGCGGCTAGAATACGCCCGCTAAAGGCGGCGATGGCCGATCCAATTGGCGGTACAATGGGCGGCCGGGAAATTCAGCCTGAATCAAATTTTGTAACGTGCCGGTGCGGCGCATGCGGGAGGAAGAATGATCAAGCCTTACGGATCGAACGAACTCAATCCTTTATTCGTTTATGACTCCAACAGTCACGATGCGCTGGCGCGAGAAGCGGAGAAGCTGCCAGCGTTGGTGGTGAGTTCCGCCGCCGCCGGCAACGCGGTGATGCTGGGCTCCGGCTATTTCAATCCGTTGACCGGCTACATGTCTCTACAGGACGCGTTGCAGGTCAGCGAGAAGATGCATACGGCCCGCGGTTTGTTCTGGCCCGTGCCGATCGTGAACGTCACCTCCGATGTCAGCGCGATCAAAAAGGCGAAACGCATTGCACTGCGGGATCCGAATTTGCCCGGCAATCCGGTGCTGGCGGTGCAGGACGTGGAGAGCATCGAGCAAGCGACCGACGCGCAGATGTCCGCGATGGCCGAGAAGATTTTTCGCACCACCGATCCGGCCCACCCGGGCGTCAAAACATTTCTGTCGGTCGGCCGGTATTTCGTTTCCGGTCCCATCAAGGTGCTGAACTTCAGTTATTTCCAACAGGATTTTCCCGACACCTTTCGCACCGCCGTCGAAATCCGCAACGAGATCAAAGAGCGCGGATGGAACACCGTCGTGGCGTTTCAAACGCGCAATCCCATGCATCGCGCCCACGAAGAGTTGTGCAAGATGGCGCAGAAGGCGGCGAAGGCCGACGGGGTGCTGATCCATATGCTGCTCGGGCGGCTCAAGGAAGGCGACATTCCGGCGCCGGTTCGCGACGCAGCGATTCGCAAGATGGTGGAGGTATACTTTCCCCCCAATACCGTGATGGTTACCGGCTACGGCTTCGACATGCTCTATGCCGGACCGCGGGAAGCGGTGCTGCACGCGATCTTTCGCCAAAACACCGGCTGTACGCACTTCATCGTCGGCCGCGATCACGCCGGGGTGGGTGACTACTACGGCGCGTTCGACGCTCAAAAAATCTTCGATGAAGAGGTGCCGAAAGGCGCGCTGCAGATCGAGATTTTCAAAGCCGACAATACGGCGTTTTCCCGCAAGCTGGGCCGCGTTGTGATGATGCGCGATGCGCCGGATCACAAGCCCGAGGACTTCGTCACGCTGTCCGGAACCAAGGTCCGCACCATGTTGGCGGCGGGCCAGCCCCTGCCCGAGGAGTTCGCGCGGCCGGAGGTGGCGGCGATCTTGATGAAGTATTACCAAAGCCTCGAGAAGTAAACGCGCTCCCCTTGCGCTAAAGCGTGGCCGTCGAGTTTGCCCTGCTGGGATGGGAGAATGGGTCGCCGCTGAACGTGCGGTTCGGCGACATCTACTTCTCCCGTCGCGGCGCGCTGGAAGAAGTCGACGAAGTATTCATTGGCGGCAACCGGTTGCCCGAGCGCTGGCGCGGTTGTCGTTCCTTCGTTGTCGGTGAGACGGGGTTCGGCACCGGCTTGAATTTTTTTCTCACCGTCGCGCGCTGGTTGGAACTGGCGCCGCCCGACGCGGTTCTGCACTATTTCACCGTAGAGAAGAATCCGCTTTCGCCAGACGACATGCGGGCTGTTGCCGCGGCCTGGCCCATGTTGGCCTCGTATGTCGAAGAACTGGTCGCGTCGTTGTTTCCGTTGGTGCCAGGTTATCAGCGGCGTTATTTGTTCCGCGGACGGGTCATCCTGACGCTCGGTATTGGGGAGGCCGCAACCCTGCTCAACGATTGCGCCGGCAAGGTGGATGCTTGGTATCTCGACGGTTTCGCGCCGCGCAAAAACCCGGACATGTGGGATGACGGCGTGTTGGGTGGTGTGGCGCGATTGAGCAAATCCGGCACCACCTTCAGTACGTTCACCGCGGCGGGGGATGTGCGCCGCCGCTTGACGGGCTTTGGTTTCGCGGTCTCCAAGGTGCCGGGCTACGGGGGTAAGCGCGAACGTCTGCAGGGCGCATTTCAAGGGGGCGCGCTTCCCGCTTTGTCGTCGCCGCCGTGGTTTGCCACTCCGCCGCCCGTCGATTCGCGGCACGCGGTCGTGATCGGCGCCGGCATCGCCGGTCTGTCTGTCGCTACAGCCCTGGCGCGGCGGGGATGGGAAGTGACCGTACTGGAAGGCCGTGACGGTCCGGGTGGCGGAGCATCGGGCGGCCCCGCGAGCATTGTGGCGCCGAAACTGACGGGCGGTGGGCAGGCCTCGGCGCAATTTTTACGGCGCAGCTTCGCCTTCAGCGCGCCATGGTATGAGCAGCTGCAGGCGACCCTCGGTGATATAGGTTGGCGACGCGGTGGGCTGATCGATTGTGCGGCGCCCGACGCAACCGACGAGGCGTTGGAGCCCTTTCTGGAGAGAATCGATGGCGCCGAGGTCGGCCAGCGCTGCGGTGCCGCTATCGCCGGCTCCAAATCGCCCGCTGCATTTATTCCATCCGCCGGCTGGGTCTTCTCCCGTCAGTTGCTTCGCGCCTTGGGCGGTGGCTACGCCGCCATCGACCTGCGTCATGGCTGCGAAGTGGCGCAACTGCGCCCGGCGGGGGATGCTTGGCACGCTCTCGATAGCCGGGGGAACATTTTGGCGCAGTCGGATTGCGTGATTTTGGCCCAGGGCTGGACGCCCCGCGGCCTCTGGCCGGGCGGTGACTTGCCAATGCGCGCGGTCGGTGGCCAGCTTTCCGAACTGTCTGCCGCTGGCCCGTGGCGCGACCTGAAGTGCGCGGTGCGAGGCGAAGTGCATGTTGTGCCCCTCGGTGAAGGCCGTGTCGTCGTCGGAGCGACATATGTGCGCGACGAGGTTAGTGATCACAGTTCTGTGGCGGGGCATGAGGCCAATTTGGCCGGTTTGGCCGGGCAACCCTTCGCTTGGGAAGGGCGCCTCTCCCACGTGACAGGGGGCTGGTCGTCGACCCGCCTGGCCTCGCGGGACTATTTACCGGTCGTTGGACCGGCCGCCGACGCCGCCTTTTTTCAAACCGCATATAGCGATTTGCACCACGGCAAAGCCCCCGGGGGATATCCCCCGGCCCAATACCTTCCCGGCCTCTATGCATTGACGGCGTTGGGCTCGCACGGCTTTGTCACCGCGCCTTTGGCCGCCGAGCTGGTGGCCGACTACGTCACCGGCACGCCGGTGTGTGTCGATCGCGCCGATCGTGAAGCCATCCACCCGGCGCGGTTTATGATCAAACGGCTCAAACGGCGGTCAGAATGCGGATGAGGAAACAAACAACAGAGTTGTTACGATGCGAATAACATGGGTTCACATCGGTGTCGCGGTCCTGATCGCAGGGACCGGTGGGTTCATGGCCGCCGACTGGGTCGAACCGGACCCCGTTCCGGTCACGCCAGAGTCCGGAGCGGCCAAGAGCCTGGAGCCTGCCCCGTCAACGATTGCTGCCAGCGCTCCCCAAGCAATCCTCCGCCAGCCGCCGGAGACCGCTGAAGATCCACTCGCCACTCTGCGCGGCCAATTGACGGCGGAGCAGCGTGCGCGCGAGAAGCTCGAAAACGACGTGGCGCAATTGGCGCGAGAGTTGGCTGATTTGCGATCGGCTATGGCGTCCGATAATGCGGCGGAAGAAGCATTGGCCAGCGCGGGCGCGTCACGACCCAACGCCACCGATTCCGTGACGACCTTGACGGCGGCCGGTTTCAGCCCCGGCCGGGCCGAGCAGATTAAGAAGCGATTGGACAAGTTCGCGCTGGATCGCCTTTCCCTGTGGGACACCGCCACTCGCGAAGGTTGGTTGAATTCGGACCGCTATCGCGAGCAGCTCAACCAAATCGCGGGCGATGAACAAAGTTTTCGCTCGGACCTCGGGGATGACGACTATGATCGCATGCTGTATGCGCTCGGCGAGTCAAACCGAGTCATGGTGCAAGAGGTTATGCTGGGATCCACCTCGGCGGGCGCCGGTATTCAGCCGGGTGATTTGATTCTGTCCTATGACGGTGCGCGGATCTATAAATACGAAGATTTGCGCTCCGCAACGGTGCAGGGCACGTCCGGTGAGTTGGTCCCGGTGACAATTCAACGGGGCGAGCAGGTGGAGATTCATTACGTGCCGCGGGGACCGTTGGGCGTTCGGCTCGACGCCACGCGAGTTCTGCCTTAAAATTCGCGCTTGTTCGATTTTTCGTTTAACGGCGGATGATCGCCGTTGCGGTTTTTGCGAGGCGTATTTACGTGTGCGTCCGGATATTCCGCGCGCGGCGCTCCGAGTATAAGTAGTTCATGCCTTTGACTAAGCCGATAAGTGTCACCAGCCCCTCCTTGAACGCGTCCGCGTGCGCGCGATCCTATGGCCTGTCGTCTTGGTGCTATTTCACCGGAGTGACCGCCGTTTCGGTCGGATTCCTTGTGACTCAATTCATCGTGAATGGTGTTCGCAGCGGCAGTATCTCGGCCACGGCACTGGATGAACTGTTTTTCCCTGGTGTGTATTGGACCATTGCAACGGCGGGAATGATTTTTCTGGCCCTTGCCGCCCTTTTCTTGGGGCTGTCCGTCGCCCTGCTGGTGGTGCGCGCCTGGATGCACGCTGTGCCGTGTCGCGTCTACGGCTGGCTGCTCCTGATCCAGGTCATGCCATGGCTTTATTTCGCCAGCGCGTTCTAGCTCGTCCAGAATTCCCCCTTTTCCATTCTTTTTAAAACCACCCTTCGCGCCGATACCTTTGGTGTGGAGTGCGCTACCATCGCCACGACTGAATTCGCGCCGAGAAAGGACTGCCGCAGGCGTCGCCGCAAACTATGAGCCCCCTGATCAAGCACATCGAAGAGACCGCGCGGCGGGAGAATCATGTTCACGATCCCGCGCAGCAGGAAGCGTTGGTTCATCTCGAACGGCTCTATTCCCAACTCGTGAACCGACAGCCGGGATCGCGCGGCAAATCCGGTTTGTTGACCCGCCTTTGGACGCCGTCGGCGACGACCGCCGCGACGGTCAAGGGAATTTACTTGTGGGGCGGCGTCGGTCGCGGTAAGACGCGGCTCATGGATATGTTCTTCGACGCGTTGCCGGTGCCGTTGAAAACGCGAATGCACTTTCAGCGGTTCATGCGCATGATTCACCACCGGCTCAGAGAACTGCCGCGACACCCTGATCCACTTCCCGTCGTGGCAACCCAACTCGCCGGGAAATACAACGTCATCGGTTTCGACGAGTTTCACGTCGACGATGTCGCCGACGCCATGCTGCTGTCCGGATTGCTTCACGCCCTCGTTGATCAAGGCGTGGTATTTTTCTTTACATCGAATCTCGCGCCCGAGGAGCTGTATCTGAACGGCCTGCAGCGCGAGCGCTTTCTTCCCGCCATCGATCTTATTCACCGTGTAACGGATGTCGTGCATCTGCATGGTGAAACGGACTTCCGCCGGCGTGCGGTGAAGGGTGAATTGTCAGCCTTCATGCTCGAAACGCCGGAAAACCTAGCCCGCTTCGGCGAATGGTTCGCGCTGCGCTCGCCAGCGTGGACGCCAAATGCGAATCTGGAAATTCAAGGACGGATTTTTCCGGCTCGCGCCGTCGGGGAACGCAACGTGTGGTTTGATTTCGCGACCTTGTGCAAAACAAACCGGTCGTCGCTGGACTATCTCGAGTTATGTGATCGCTACTCGACGTGGTTCGTCAGCGGAATACACAGCCTGGGTGAGTACGACGATGACGTAGCCAACCGATTTATTCAACTCATCGACGCACTGTACGATCACCAAGTTCGCTTGTACGTCAGCGCGCACGCGCCGCTTGAACAACTGTACCGGGGGCGGCGCTTGGCTTTTCCCTTTCAACGTACCCTGAGCCGGCTTTCCGAAATGCTCTCCAGTTCCTGAGCTTTTTGTCAAGATCCCATCGTTAACGTTGCTATCACGGCATGAAATCAAAGGTGCCCGGTTAGCCAGTCGTTCTCCTAGAAAAAGACCGGTACAATAGCCGTAACACGAACCTAGGCGCCGCGGCGCCATTATGTTTTGAGGTATGGTTGACATGGTCGAGGTGGGATCTTCCGCTCCAATGTTTGCGTTGCCCGACGCGGACATGGATATGATCGATTTGAACGAATTCGTCGGTAAGAAAAATGTCGTGCTGTACTTCTATCCGAAGGATGACACGCCGGGGTGCACCGTCGAAGCCATTGAGTTCACCAACTTGAGCGATGACTTCGCCGAGTTGGATACGGTCATCATCGGCATCAGTCGCGACGATTGCGTCAGTCACGCGGCGTTTCGCGACAAGCATGGTTTGTCGGTCTATTTGCTCGCGGACACGGACGGCGATGCCTGCCAGCTGTATGGTGTGTGGCAGGAAAAAGAAAAAGACGGAAAGAAGAAAATGGGCATCGTTCGGTCGACGTTCGTCATCGACAAGCAGGGCGTCGTCCGCTTGGCGCAGTACGGCGTGAACGCCCGCGGTCACGCGGCGGCGATCTACAAGTTCATCAAAGAGATCAGCTAGGGCCCCGACGAATTGCCGGTGGGCTCATGAACGGCTAACCGAGTATCGCCGACCGCACATCTCGCGTTATATCCAGCATCTCGCCAACGGCCACGATGCCGGCCAGCTCCCCGTCGAGGGCGCTGCAATCCTGAGCGGCAATGTCCCGCAGCGCATCCAGTGCCGGATTGATCAATTGTGACTTCGGTTTGGAGACCGGCGCCAACCGTACGCTCATGAAGCGGTACTCGCCGGACCGAAACGCGTTCCTGATGAAGGCGACCTGGTCTTCGTAGTCGCCCAGTGTTCCGTTCGAAGCGCTTCTAATCACGGTTTTGCCGCTTTCGCGGTCGTCTTCCTTGTAAAAATACAGCGTGTGCTGCGAAGGTTGTTTCGCCGCCAGGGCCTTTTCAAACGATTTGAGAATGGCGGGATCATTCATCGCGCGGTAATCGAGAAAATTCTTGTCCAGGTAAAAGAAGTCGGCCAGTTCGGACGTGAACTCGGAGACGACGACCCGGCGGACATAAAGCCGGCCCTGGGCATCGCGCGCGACGAAAAATGGGATCGTCGGCACATGTGACGAATAGATGTCTTCGAACAGGCGGGCCTTGGCCGTTGTCTGCGCATCATTCAGGCACAGCGACAGTTTGTCCTGGTTGATGGCGATGATTTCCTTGAAGAACTCCGTGATGTCGTCCCAGTCGGCGTCCTTCTCCCGTTCGAGTTGAATCAGCGTCGGCGTGTCGTGCGAGAAATTGACGACGCGATAGCGCATATTCCGAAGGTCGAAGTTGTAGGTTTTCTTGCCGAAGCTGAGCAGGCCGACGGCAACGCCTTGGCCTTGGGTGAGTTCGACCTGATCATCGACATACAATGACAGACCTCTCACCGATAAATCTCGCGTCGTCGCCTGGTAGCGTATGCCGTTAATCTCGATCTCGGCCTTGGTACGCGCGATGTATCGATCTTCGCGGCGCACGACAAAGTCACCAAACGTGCGCACCTCCGGCGGTGCCAGCAGCGCTTCGCTGTGCTCGGGCGCCGCCGTGGGGTCTTGGAGAGACCGGCGTTCGCCGTTCACCCAGGTTTGCAGGGCCGTCAAATCGATCCCCGTGTCGCCGGGGCCCAGCGTGTTGCTCAGCCAGGTTTTTTGTTCCAGAGTGACATCCGACAGTTGCCCAACGGCGATGAATCCGCGAAAGGCGCTGACAAGTGTTTTGGCGGCGTCCAGATTTCTTTGCGCCAGCCCGATCGTCGATCGGATGGATTTCTCGTGGTGATGCTCCTTGATGTACACGACGAGCAGTTTGAAAACGCGGTATTGGTGGTGGATCAGCGCGTGGCGCAACAAACGGGTCCATTCGCCGGGTGAGCCGATTTCGTGCTCGGCGACGGAATGAAGGTTGCCGTTTAGATCTCTGAACACGATAAGATTGAGTTCGCCGATCGGCCGATCATCCGGCATCGAGGGGTCGTAGGAGAAGCGCGCCGCAGCCACGTTAAGGCACAGATGGGCAATGCGCGACGGAATGCGCAAAGGCGAGAAATCGTAGCTGTCGGCGCCGGTGGCAAAAAACGACAAGACGTGTTCGTTGGACGGCGTGCGGGCGATGGCCTCGATCCACGGCCGGCCTTCGCTGTCGATGCGAAAGAACATTGGCGCGTGTCCGAGGGAGGCGGAGTAAAAATGCTGATACGCAAGGGCGCGCGTGGTGATCACGTCGTCGAGCGCGTCCACTTTGGCGCGGCGGGCGATGCGATCGAAAAACTGCTTTATTTTGCCGTAGCGCACGCTGTTCTCGTCTTCGTCGAGCGTCAGCGATATCAGCGTTTCCCGCTTCTCTGTCTTCACCGCCACGGCGCGGTAGGTGCACGGCATGACCTCACCCGCTCCCAGGTTGTCGAATCGGAAGCGGACCTCTACGGATGAATCGGGGGCGACGGCCACGACCTCATCCAGCACCAGTTGCAAGCCGTGGAAAGAGAAATCCACGGTTTGACCTTTGAACGTCGCGGTGTCGATGCCCAGCTCGACCGACAAAGCATGGACGTAGCGCTCTTCCTTGCGTTTGCGGTAGTAGCCAAACGGCACGATGTCCGGGTTTGCGCGCTTGAAATATTCGTGATGGTTCTTTGCCGCGATCGCCGCCGCGGGGGCGCTGGGTGTTGGAGCGGTTGGCGTTGCTGCGGCCGGTGCCGCCGACGGCGCAGGATTCTTGGGCGCGGCTTTTTGCACAGTCGGTTTAGCTTGCGGCGCGCCGACCGGCTTGGTGTCGACGACATGGCGGTGACCGACGATGGTTTCGAAGGTGCCGACCGTGAAGACGCCGCGATTGTGGCTGAGTCCGTCTCTAAAAATGCGATGTGACGCATCGTCCAGCCAATGGGTCACGTTCGAATAGAAATAGGCGCGAACCGTGCCGGTGACTTTGCCGCGCAGGTCGATGGGTTCCTGACATGGGCGCTTGAGGCGGTGGATTTCCATGCGCTCCATGAAACGCGCCGTCTCAGAGCCAGGTCGCACCTTTTCGACAACGATGCCTTTGGTTTTGGCGCGCGGCGAACTCGAGGTGAAGTGACGCACCTCGGGCAGTGTGGTGTCGGACGATTTGTCTTTGTTTTTCATGCATTACGGCTCCACGGGATTTAGCGGCATGTGGGCCGGGGAACTGATGGGGAAGCACGGGCGGGAACTGCCGCGCTGTGAACGAATACCCGGTTACGGACCGGGTAAAAACCTACGAGGTGCGGCGCGGCAATGCCGAAAGACTAGGAGCCGAAAACGTCACCGTCCCAGAAGGAAAACAGCACCTCGTCGCAGTTGCCGTCGCCGATCCTGACGGTGTCGACCACGCGGTCGCTGCCGTCGTCGAGGATGGTCAGCGTGCCGTCCGTGGGGTTGGGCACGAAGATATGGCTGCGCGTGCTGTCAATTTTGCGAAAAGCGATGGGCCGGCGGCCGCAGTCCGCCTTGCCGACGTTGACTTCCTTCAGCAGGGCGAGTTTGGGCAGGGCGGTGGCGTCGAAAACCAGCAGCGTGCTCATCTTCAGCGCCCCGCGTTGCGCGCCTTTACCCGTGGCGGCCGTGGTGACGTACAGTTTGGTGCCGGACGGATTAAATCGGAAAGTGCTTGGATAGACGTCTTTGAGATCGAGCAGCGTGACCACCTCCTCGCGGGACACGTCGACCACCGCGATTTTGCCGATCACATGGTCGGGGTCCGCCTTGCGGTCCGCGCCTTTGCCCACCAGGAATTTCCCGTTCGGGCTCAGCAGCAAATTGCTGCAGCCTTTCAGCGCAATGCGGTTGGTGATCTTGAACGACGCCGGATCCATGACGGCGATGGTGCCGTAGCCATTGTTCAGGTTGTAGACCTTCCCTGAAACAGGCGAGAACACCATGCCGTGGGGAAAAGCGTTATTGGGAATTTGATCCGATTTCGACTCTTCCTTTTCGGGCTCGCACAGGTTGATGCTGCCGAGAATGTTGAGGAAGGTCGCGCTGTCCTGCTCGTCATTGCCGACAATGTGAATCGTGCCGTCGTTGAGATCGCTGACGAAGACAATCTTTTTGCCGTGAGGCTGGCCGACGAATGCCGTGACATGGTGGCCCCGGCCGACACACAACGTCTTGAAAACCTTTGGCGCCTGAGCATTCTGCAGGATGGTGACGGAGGAGCCCTTGTCGCCGCAATTGAAGCTATCGTTTCCCGTTTCCTCATCGCCATCATTGACGAACCACATGCGCCCGGTGCTTTGATCGGTGTAGGCGTAGGTCGGCAGCGCGTCGACCGGCAGCGCCGCTTGCGCGTTCAGGCGCTTCGATACAGGATCGAGCAATACAACTGCGCCACTCTTATCGAGTCCAACGAATGTCGGCCGGCGCTCGAACGGCAAGCCCGTGGCCGCGCCCGCAGGAATCGCTGACGCGCGAAAACCTGTGGCGTCGGCGTGGATGACCGCGACAGTGCCTTTACCGCCGTGGTTTTGATGACAAACGACACGAAACGCGCCAGTAGTGGGTGCGGTCATTGTTATTCCTTGGTGGTGAGACGCCAAGCGTCCAACGGGCCCCTAGTATAAAGCGTGGGTTGGACCCTAGCCAGCAACCAAGCGCTCCAACATCAGGAAGCCCGCGACGTAGGTGCCGAGAGCGGACCCGAGGGTGGAAAAGACGAAAACCAATAACGTCCGCGCAACCCGGTTGCGCCACCAGCCGCGCAGCTCCATGGTCGCTTTGCGCAAACTCAAGAAGTCCCCCGCGGTGGGGCGATTCTGGTAGAGCTCGACCGCCGCCGCCACGACGCCGGCGCTGATCATGGGGTTGAGAGACGTGAAGGGGGCGGCAACGAACGCCGTGGCGATTGTCGCGGGGTGCGCTCGAGCGGCGAGCGCACCGAGCGCGGCCAAGGTGCCATTGATCACAAACCAGATCGCAACCAGCTCCCAACCCATGGCGGGGCTGCGGTAAAACCCGTAGGCAAAACCAAACAAGATCGCGGCGACGATGCTCCAGGCGATCACCTTCGGCCACCGGCTCGGCGGCGGCACGGTATCGAGGCGGGCGATCTCCTGTTCGCTATCCGTCGTGGTGTCGCGCAGCCGGCGTTCGATGCCCGGGAGGTGCCCGGCGCCGATGACCGCGAGCCAGCGCGTGTTGGGCGAATTTTTTGCGGCGAGCTTCAGACGAGCCGCCATGTAGCTATCCCGTTCATCGATGAGGGGCGTGAACAAATCGATTTCATATTCGGAAAATTCGTCGACCAGGGTGCTGATCATGTCCCGACTCTTGAGCTTCTCGATTTCTTCCTTGGACACGGATTGGCGCGAGAAGAACATCGACAAAAACGACGCGACCAAAGTCAGCTTGCGCCACGTGCCTAGCCGCCCAACCGCCCTTCGCAGCGTGACGCCGATTTCGCGGTCGATCAGCGTGACCGGCAAGTGTTTGGCTCGGGCAGTTTCGACGGCGGTTCGCAGCTCGGCGCCAGGTTCGATCCCCAGTTCTTCGCCGAGGCGCTGTTGGTAGGCGCCAAGAAATAAGTTGGCGACCAGGGTGGAGCCCTTGCCGGCTTTCAACATGGATAGCAAGTCGGTCTGGGCGAAATTATCAGGCACGAGCAAGGCGTTGTAGCGGCTCGGACAGAGCTCCACGGCCACGTTGTCGAACTGGCGCTCGGCAAGCAGCGCCCCGACGGCGTCCTTGCTCGCCTGGGATACATGGGCCGTTCCCAGCAGTGTTATATGGCAACCGTCGATGGTTAACTCGGTGACTGGTTGATCGTACGGCGAGCTGTGCCGCTGGGCGGTGAGCATTGTTGTATCCTGATTCAAAAGCCTGAAAGCGAATTCCATTGAAGCGGCCCCGGCGTCTTGATGCGCGGCTTCGTCTCGGAGCGCGCATAATAGCGCAATTGGGACTTTAATGTATAATTGTTGAGGATTTTGCAAGGGGGTGGTTTCTTGCCTAAGCCGCATCTTGTCGTTATATAGAGGCGTTTCGACAGAGTGACCGAGTTGCCATGCAATGTTTCGTATACAAGAGCACCAAACGAGATGACAGTTATTTGTTCGTTGTCCGCGAAGACGATTTCTCGCGGGTACCCGAAAGCCTGCTCGCACTGCTGGGGGATTTGACGTTGGTAATGGAGCTGGACTTGGCATCGCGGCAAAAGCTCGCATCCGCCGACGTTCATACTGTGAGGCAACAGCTGAGCGAGGTCGGTTTCTATTTGCAGATGCCTCGCCACTGGTATCAGGACGCGACTTAGAGCCATGGCACACCGCAATCGTCGGCCTATCATTGTCAGTCGCAACGAGTTGGACTTGGCGATTCGTGCAGGACGACAGGTGAAGTTGACTTACCGGGACGGCACGGGCGCGGTGCGGACCGAGACGGTACTCCCCCTGTCGGTACAGTCTTCCGATGTCGGCGACTATTTGATGGTTCAGCGCGGACGGTCTCGGTCCGCGGTTGCCCTGGAAGATATCGACGCCTTCGATTTGCTGTGACGCACAAACAACAAACCCGCCGGTTGGCGGGTTTGTTTTCGAACTATCAACGAGTCGTTAAGCTGCTGTTCTCAAGAGATTAATTGTATATTCTTGGATTTCCGAGTCGGTAATGTCCAGCAAGCGCAAATCGTAGCCCCAGTCTTCCCATACACGATTAAAAATGTTGCGGGCAAGATTTGGATCGATACTGCCGGGTATGGCGGAGTCGATGGCCATGTAAATGCGGTTTACCTGTTCGGCGGCAAGGTGCTCCTCGCCCTCCCAGTCCCCGACCGATTCCGGTGTCGCTGCATATTCTTGATAGAACCCCATAGTAAAAGCCCTCCAAGTACGAATTATCAAAAGGATCTGAAACCTTGCGTTCGCCTGCGGCTCCGGTGAGCGCGGAATACGCTATCTCGTCCCTGATGACGTGGATGCGCCGTCCTTTTGGGAGCGGGCTTCCAGTCGCTGTCGCGGTGCTCGCGCGTCGTTCGCGGTGGCACTCGCCATGAAATCTTCCAAGGGGGATAGTATTAAGCCCGAGTGGGCGCCGGGTCAACACCTAGCGACATAGAAAGTTTCCCAGCGCCACCATCAACAAATCGCTGGTCCATCATCCAGGATCGTTGATCATGGTTTAAAAATAGCTGAAATATCGAAAAAAATATATCACGCGCGAAGTGTTCGATTGATTCGCCCCGGTTTGGTAGTGTCGCAATGACAACAACTAAGCCAGCACGCCGACGATGAACCGGAATAACGCGCGGCTGGCCTGTTTCGCTTCGTTTTGACTGGGTGACTTAGTGGATTCGATGAGGGCCAAAAGGGTGGTCTTGTCGGCGAGTGGGTAGGCATCGGCGAACTCTTTGAGCGCCCCATCGCCACCCGCGCCCAGCAGGCGTTCCCGCCACTGCTCGGCAAGGTGCTGCCGGGCGATCTCCTGGCGGGAGGGTTGCCGCAGGCGCTCTATGGCTTCCGCGATCGCCGGCCCGTCTTCGTTGCGCATGACCTTGCCGATGTATTGACGCTGTCGGCGCAGCGCGCCGCGGGAATCAATGGATTTGGCCATCCTCAGCGCTTCGCGGAGTTTGTCGGACATGGGGATGGATTTGAGCTCCGATTCGCGCAGCTCTAGCAATTGTTCCCCCAGTTTCTGGAGGCTCTCAACGTGCTTCTTGCGCTGAGTTCGGCTTGGCGGAGTTTCGTCAGTCATAAGTAGGTGGGGCGAATTATAGACAATTTGGGGATGAAGGGGTTGTCTCGATTGGGGTTTACATTTGGGGGTAAATTCTTAAATATAGGCGCGGCGCACGGGTGGGTGCGTAGCCCGTATCGCAAATCGAAAGGAAACGTAGCATGGCAGCAACTGTTGACGAACTCACGGTTAACTACACCGAAGACGGTGTTCTGGTGACAAAAGAGCTGGATAAAGTGGTGTTAACCAAGGGCGCATGGGCGACCCTCATGTTCCGCTACCAGGATTGGGATCGCGCCAAGAACGACTACGGCCCGGAGAAGTTCACCATTCGTCGTTACCGCAAGCGCAGCGGAGAGTACATTCCGGCATCGAAGTTCAACATTTCCAGTCGTGATCAGGCGCAGTCGATCATCGAGGCGCTGCAGAAGTGGCTCGCGGAATAGGCCCGTAACGTGCGAGTTGGCCAGGCGACGTATAACGGTGCCAGCTTTCTGGCCGTCTCCAGCGGGGACGACGCCATTTTGCCGGCGTTGTCCGACTACTGGGACAGGCGTTTCAGCACCTGCCAGTCGATCATCGAGGCCGGCAGCGATGTGTGGCGGCGTCTCGCGGAATTTTGCGTTGCCGCGCCGCCCGAGTGCCGCGTTCCCATGCGTAACCTGCGTTTGGGCGCGCCCATCCCCCGGCCGCACAAGAACATCATCTGTTTGGGGTGGAACTATGCCGATCACGCGCAGGAGTCCGCCCAGGCGACAGGCAAGAAGGTCGAGGTCCCCGAACATCCCGTGATATTCACCAAAGCCGTCACCGCTCTGACCGGCCCCGTGGACGACATTGAAGTGGACAGCGCCGTAACTACGCAGCTCGATTGGGAGGTGGAACTGGGCGTGGTCATCGGGGCCAGAATCAAGAGTGTAGATGAGCAAGCGGCGCTCGATTCGGTGTTCGGCTATACGGTAATCAACGATACGTCCGCTCGCGATCTGCAATTTCGCCACAAGCAGTTTTTTGTCGGCAAGAGTCTGGATCGGGCGAGCCCTATGGGGCCTTGGATCGTCACGGCCGATGAAATTGGCGATCCACAGCAGCTGGAACTTCGTTCTTGGGTGAATGAAACGCTGAAACAGTCGTCCAGCACGCGCCACCAGATATTCTCAGTTGCGAAGGTCATTTCCGTGTTGTCGCAAGTGATGACTCTGGAGCCGGGGGACATCATCGCCACGGGCACCCCCAGCGGGGTTGGCTTTGCTCGAACGCCGCCAGAGTTTTTGACGCCGGGGGATGTGGTGGAATGCGAAATCGAGCGTATCGGCCGCTTGCGCAATCGCATCGTTGCCGCTCGGTCGCGGTAGGGGGCCCTAGGGTTCAGGCCGCCAGGTGCAAATCGAATCCTTGCGGCCCAGTCCGTATTTCGAGTTGGTCAGCCAGCACTCGAACGCGCCCGAGGTGGCGGGTTGGTTGATGTGGTAGCCCTGCGCCATGTCGCAATGATAAGCGGTCAGCACGTCCCAAATCGCTTTATTCTTCACCCCTTCGGCGGTCACCATGATGCCTAAGCCGTGGGCGAAGTCGATGGTCGAGCGAAGAAAGGCAAAGTTATTGCTGTTCTCGGTGATGGTGTAGGTGATGCTCTCGTGAATCTTCAGTTCGGCGACGGGTATTGTTTTGAGATAGGGGGCTGCCGAGTGGCCGACGCCGACGTCGTCCAAGGCCAACAGAAAACCCATGCCGTGCAACCGTTCCATCGCGGTGGTCACGCGCCGTCGGTCTTCGAGCAGCGCCTTCTCGGGGATTTCAAACGTGATTGAGTTGGCCGGGATTTTCCAGCCCGTCTGCAGTTCGCGCAAATAATCGTAAAATCCTGGGTCGAGCAGGCTTGCCGTCGTGACGTTGATGGCTAGATTCAGGTCAATGCCGTTCTTACGCCAATTGGCTTGCTGGCGAAACGCTTTGTTGGTCGCCCAGCGAGCGAGCGGCTTGATCATGCCGCTTTTTTCCGCCAGAGCGACGATTTCCTCCGGTGCCACATGCCCCTCGTTGGCATGTCGCCAACGCAACAACGCTTCGGCGCCGTTGACCTTTCCGCTGCTGATGTCCACTCGGGGGAAATAGTGCAGCATCAACTCATTGTCGGTGACCGCGCGTTGCAAGTCCTGCAGCAGTGTGACTTGCTTGTGTTTGTGTGTTTCGCGGCGCGAATCGAAAACGCTGTAGCGCTGTCTGCTCTGCTCGGCCACGTGACGGGCATTTTCGGCCCGATCCATCAGAATCTCGGCATCGTGGCCGTGGAATGGGAAAATGGCGACGCCGCCGACGAATTTCCCGTCCAGGGATACATTACCCAGTTGGTAAGCGGAGGAGAGTATGGAGAGAATTTTCTCCGCCGTGGCCACGGCGACCTCCGGTGTTACTGACGGCAGGACCAACCCGAGCTGATTGGTTCCCGTGCGCGCGACGGTATCGGAACGGCGCAAACCCTCCTTGAGCCGCCGAGAGATTTCGCGAAGGAGTTGGTTGGCCAAGTCGTCGCCAAACGATTCTCCCACCTCGCCCATATTCACAACATTGATGACCATGGCCGCCACCGATTTGTTGTCGCGTTGCGCCACGGCGATCTCATGGTTCAGGCGGTCATGCAAAACCGCTTTGATCGGCAAGCCCGTCAGACGATCATAGAGGGACTCCACGGTAATCGTGGTCGGCTTTTCGGCCGCTTCATTTGTTTTCTGGCCTTGCGGCGTTTCGGCGGGTGCTTGCGGTTTGTCCGGTTGGGCCTGCGCCGACACCTTCTCGGCGCGCAACAGGATTTCATAGAAGAAGGCGAGCAGGAGCAGTCCCAAGCCGCCGGCGACCAAGGCTGCATAGCGGACGATCTCGTGGATGTTGTCCATAGCGGCGGTGATATCGCGCAAGACGGCGATCTTGCCGACCTCGCGGTTGCTGACGTCCGTTAGAGCGATGGTGCCGATTTGAAAGCGGCGTTTGCCCGAGGCGGCGGTGAACGCAACCTGCTCGGGCGCGGCGTGGCTTTCCTCGAGGTAGGACAACAAACTGCTCGGCGCGCCGGGCATGGTTTGTGCCGCGATGGCGTAGCTGCCCGCGTCGTTCCAAAGACCTTCACGTCCTAGCGCGCGCATCGACTGCTGCCAGGCGTTCTTGTCCAGCAAGCTCTGGTTGAGCACAACGTAAAAGTCGATGGCGAAGATATTCTTGACTTGGTTGAATATCTGGGCGACTTCCTCGCCAAGTTCGATATAGCCGACCAAGTTGCGCCCCTTGTACCAGGGCGCGACGACACGCAGTGTCAGCATCCCGGTGTTGCCAAGCTCGACGCCGTAGGACAGCTTTTCGGATCGCTGCGCCGCGATAAGCGTTTGACGGTCCACGGTTTCGCCATGGTTTTGCGGCTCGTGAGCTCTTAGGATGGTTTTGCGTCCCGCATCGATGAAATACAGATGCGTAGCGCCATAATCGCTGCGCAGCTTATCGAAAATGGGCTGGACGTTCGTGGCCAGTGTGTCGCGGTCTTGCAGCAGGAATGAATTGAGCAGCTTCTCGTTTTCAGCCAGCGTGTCGATGGCGATCGCGAGGCGCTTGGCGTGGTTCTCGATGACGACGTTGAATGAGTTTTCGAGGCTGCGTAGCGTGAGGTCGAACTCTCGCTCAAGATCGCGATGCTTTTCCCAAAAGAAGCCACCGATAAAGCCGCCGACGAGCAACAGCAACACCAGAAAGAGCGGCGTCAATACACGGGATTTTGAGCGTGTCGCTGCGGACATGGATGCACGTGTTCGCTTGCTTGGATCGAGGGAATGCCCTCGAAATCGTACTTGTTATCGGAGAACGCGATGTTTTTGTTTATTAAAGTACGCCGTTCTGCTTTTTCGTCTCGTTTCTCGGACGCTGCTCGCGAGTCGACACCAAGTCTCGACTGGGTATATCCGTGACACCCTGGGAAAAACGACGCATCATTATACGCAAATGAGCCGACGGCAAAAAAGCATCAAACCAGTAATGTTATATCCATGAATGAGGTACTAGGGTGATGAACATCAAGACCCGGATTGAGCAGTCCCTCGCGACGGCGTTTGCCCCCCAGGCGCTGGAGGTGGTTAATGAAAGCCATATGCATAGTGTGCCCAAGGACTCCGAGACCCACTTCAAAGTGGTAATTGTGTCGAACGCGTTTGCCGGCAAAGGCTTGGTGGCCCGCCACCGCATGGTGTACCAGTCGCTCACCCAAGAAATGCAGTCGGGGGTGCATGCCCTAGCCTTGCACACGTACACGCCGGAAGAATGGGGCGAGCGCCAGAGCTCCGCGCCGGATTCGCCACTGTGCCGGGGCGGCGGCGCTAAAACGTAGCCGCCGGCGACCCATTCGTTCGACGCCAGAGCAGTACCGCCTGTTCAGCCCGTGAGTTGGCCGCGCGCGCCATGAGGCCGCTTGGGGTTACGAGCACCGTATAGCGCGCGCCGTGGGCCAGGGGGAGATAGGTGCCCGTTCCGTAAACGGTGTCGAGCCCCGGCAGCCACGTTGGCGCCCGCGTGGCCCACTGCCAGACGTCCGGGGATTTCTCCACGATCAGCGAATGCACTGTCCGCTCGCGGGCGATTTCATGTTCAATGTCGACGTAGCGACCGCCCAACCGTTCCAAGCGGATTAGGGCCGGAAAGCCTAGCGCGGTCGCCCAGGGTCGCCATTTCAGTATTCGCGCTTCGATCAGCCATTCGTCGCCGGCAATGGTGAAACTACGCGACGGCTCATCGCGGGAAATCAGTCGGACCGTGAAGCGTTGCGGTGCTTGTTGCTCGATGGCCAGTTCGACCAGATGGGTTTCCGCCGACAGATGGCGGTAGGCGTTGAAACTCAATGCCAAGACGCCAAGAATCGCGCCCGCCCCGGCGGCGAGGGTGCCGATGATCAGGAGAACCAGCGCCCGCCAGCGCCTATTGCCGACGAAGCTTCGCGCCCCGCCGGCAAGGCACAGCGTGCCGCTCGCCACGGCGGCGACGGCGGCGACGGCGATTAGGGACAAATCCATGAAATGCTACCGACCGCATTGCAGGCCATGATGCGGTCGACCGCTCAGCGCAGCCAGGTCTGGATTTGTTTGATGTGCTCGAGGTCTTCGGCCGAGTAAATTTTCGCCGCTTCTTCAACGGCATAGCCTTTAACCGGATAGACCAGCAGTTCGGCGAGATCGCGGTGCAGTTGATCGGCCCGATCGAAGACGCTTGGATTGAGGGAGCGCAATGTCGTGCTGTAGTCGTAGCCGGCCGATTGGAACACGGTTTCGACGAACATTTTGCGGTCTTCGGGGACCTGGGCGTTTGGGCTCTGCGTTAGCCGCTCCGACTGCTGTTCAAACGCCGTGGCGAGACTTTGCAGCGCGTCGTGGGAGCCCAGGGGTGCCGCGACCATAGCCGGTTTTGGCGCGCATCCCGCAATCAGCAAGAGGCCGCCGACGATGATGCCCAAGAGTGATCGGTACATTGTTTAAACCTCAAATGTCGAGTCGATTCGTTATACGGTACTTGATCTTGCGGTTGCCGGCTACGCTCTCAAGCGCCCCGTGGGTTTCATTTCCGGGTCGACAAGACCGTGTTCGATCAGCCACGCCCGGGCATCCTCGGCATCCTCATTGAACCAGCACGCGGTCGACCCCAATCGAAAGGAATAACCCCAGTCATCCATGTCCCTGCACAGACTGTGTCGAGTCACGCCGTCGAATCGGTCGGCCAGCAGGATCTGCAAGTAACACACCGCGGACTCCTCGATGTATTCTCCGCCTGCGTCGGTATCGAGTGCCGCTCGGCGCGCACCGTCCATGCACAGATAGTGACAAGCTTCATGCAGCGCCGAGTGCAGGGGCGTGTCGGCCCTGATGAAAAGGCAGTCTCCGCGCAGGCCGGCCTCGGCTTCACCCCAGTAGCTTCCCGGAATCTGATCACCTTCCGCAACCTGCACGACGGTGAGTCCGTATTCGCCTAAAATGGCCGACAAGCGCTGAAGGTGATTGCCGCAAACGCTATGTGACGCTGACGAGGCTTGATCGATGGTGATTGAAACTGCGTTTTTTAACATGTCCCGAGAATTATACCGGCTGGCTGAAATCGAGCGCGAATGCCTGTTCCTCCAAGACCGCTACGGCTTGAATGTCAACGTTCTGCTGTTCTGTTTGTGGCACGGACGGCAGGGCCGCGACGTACTGGTAACGGCATTTTTTGAAGAAGTCATGAGCGCGCTGGAGCAATGGCATGAAACGGTGGTGCTGCCAATTCGACGTGCCCGCAGACAGATCAAGACAGTCGATACGCCTTGGATTGCGCCCGATGAGCGTGACGAGATTCGACGCGGCGTATTGAACGCTGAAATCGCCGCGGAAGTCGGCGAACAAAAGATCCTCATTCGGGTGTTCGACGCGAAACGTCACGCGTCGGCATCGTCCACGTCGGCGGATCGACGGAGCGTCTCCCAAGCGAATCTACTGGCCTATGCCCAGGCGCGTCAATTGGACGACGAACCGGAAGTGGCCGCTTCGTTCCGGCGGCTTGTAACGGCGGCCGGGGCAATCGCGGAATAATCCGCTTCCCATGCTGGTGAAGCGTGGGAGCGGTTTCCTACCGCGATACGTTTTTGAGTACGCCCAACTTGCGCCCGATTTTGGTGAATGCCGCGACCGCCCGCTCGAGTTGCGCCCGTTCATGGGCGGCCGACACTTGGACGCGAATGCGCGCCTGCCCCTGCGGAACGACGGGATAGAAAAAGCCGATGACATAAATCCCTTCATTCAGCAGTTCCGCCGCCATCTCTTGCGCGATATGCGCATCGAACAGCATCACGGGCACGATCGGATGTTCGCCGGGCTTGATTTCGAAGCCGGCATCGGTCATGGCCGAACGGAAATAGCGGGTATTCTCGCGTAACTTTTCCCGCAACGCGCTTTCCTTCTCGATCAACTCGAACGCTTTGATCGACGCCGCCGCTAGCGCCGGCGCCAAGGTGTTCGAAAACAAATAGGGGCGGGAACGCTGTCGCAACAAATCGATCACCGGCTGCTTGGCCGCGGTGAATCCGCCGGACGCGCCGCCCAGCGCCTTGCCCATGGTGGAGGTGAAGATGTCGACGTCTTTCAGTACGCCGTGGTGCTCCGCCGAGCCGCGGCCGGTCGGGCCTACGAATCCGGTGGCGTGTGAATCGTCCACCATCACAAGGGCATCGTATCTCTTGGCCAGCGCGACGATCTCCTTCAACGGAGCGATGTCGCCATCCATGCTGAACACGCCGTCGGTGGCGATGAGGCGTATGCGGCAGGATTGCGCCTCCTTCAACTGGGCTTCGAGGTCTCGCATGTCCGCATGGGTGTAGCGCAAACGTTTGGCCTTGCACAGGCGTACGCCGTCGATGATGGAGGCGTGGT
The DNA here is from genome assembly GCA_021821045.1 of Pseudomonadota bacterium. Taxonomy (GTDB): domain Bacteria; phylum Pseudomonadota; class Gammaproteobacteria; order JAADHS01; family JAADHS01; genus JAKACW01. The sequence continues at coordinate 30,841 of JAKACW010000015.1, read as the reverse complement.
TGAGCGCATCGCTGATGATGGCATCGTCGGGGCCGAGCAGGGTTTCGAACAGCCCGGCATTGGCGTCGAAACACGATGAGTAGAGGATGGCGTCGTCGGTGCCTAGAAAACCGGCAATGGCGCGTTCGAGTTCCTTGTGCACGTCCTGCGTGCCGCAGATAAAGCGCACGGAGGCGAGGCCATAGCCGCGGTTTCTCAACGCATCGATCGCCGCGTCGATCAATACCGGATGGTTGGCGAGGCCGAGGTAGTTGTTGGCGCAGAAATTAAGCACATCGCCGGACTGTTGGGTGTGAATGTTCACGCCCTGCGGCGAGTCGATGACGCGCTCGCGTTTGTACAAGCCGTCGGCTTCGATTTGGGCGAGGGTGTCTTTGAAAATTTGATAGGCGTTAGTCATTGCGGTTCTCTTTTGTTTTCGTGGGAGCGGATCATTCCGCGATTGACTTGGCGAAGAATCGCGGTAGTCGCTCCGGGCATCCTGCCCTCTCGCGACACTTGCACGTCCGTGTGCATCGGAAACCGCTGCCACGTCAGTGACTTGGGCCGACTTACCAATCCAGAATCACTTTACCAGACTGCCCCGAATTCATCGCCGCAAAGCCCTGTTCAAACTCCTCCATGGGAAAGCGGTGCGTGATAATGGGGTTGATATCCAACCCGCCGCGCAGCAGTTGGGTCATTTTGTACCAGGTTTCGAACACCTCGCGACCGTAGACGCCTTTGAGCCGCAATCCTTTGAAAATGATTTCATCCCAATTGATTTGCGTCGTCGGCGGCAAAAATCCGAGCAACGCGATCTTGCCGCCGTTGTACATGGTGTCGATCATGGTATTGAACGCTTGCGGATTGCCGGACATCTCCAGCCCCACGTCGAAGCCGTTTTGGATCTTCAGCTCGCCAAGGACGTCTTTCACGGATTCGCGGGAAACGTTGACGCAGCGGGTCGCGCCGAGCTTCTTGGCCAGATCGAGCCGGTAGTCGTTGACGTCGGTGACGACCACATTGCGCGCGCCCACGTGACGACATACCGCCGCGGCCATGATGCCGATGGGGCCGGCGCCGGTGACTAATACATCCTCGCCAACCAAATCGAACGACAACGCCGTGTGAACCGCATTGCCGAAGGGATCCAGAATAGACGCGATCTCCGACGAAATCTCGTCATGCACCGGCCAGATGTTCGCCGCGGGAACCGCGACATATTCGGCGAAAGCGCCGTCGCGTCCGCCGCCGATGCCGATGGTCTCGTGGCACAGGTGACGCTTGCCGGCGCGACAATTGCGGCAAATGCCGCAGGTGACGTGTCCCTCGGCCGTCACGCGCTGTCCAATGTGAAAGCCGTACACGCCGTCGCCTTTGCCGACGATTTCGCCGACGAATTCATGGCCCAGCACCCGCGGCACGTGAATGTTGCGCTGCGCCCAGCCGTCCCAGTTGTAGATGTGCAGGTCGGTGCCGCATATCCCGGTGAGTTGTACTTTGACGAGGACGTCGTTGGTGCCGAAGGTCGGTTCGGGAACGTCCTCGAGCCACAAGCCCCGTTCAGCGCGACTCTTTACCAGAGCTTTCATGCGATCCCCCTTTGGTACGGTTCTTAAGGCGAGCAGTGAATTCCGGCAGCGTCAACCCGTCCAGCAGGTCGCGGCACGTCAGCGGTTCGTTGCGATCGATTAGGCCGACGCTATGGGCCAAGCCGCCAATGATTTGTGGGGCAGTCTGGCCTTGGGCGCGCAATTGGGCCACCGAAAACGTCCCGTCCCGCTTGGCCATGCGCGCCCCGCTAGCATCGCACATTAAGGGCACGTGCCAATACGTAGGCGCCGCGAAACCCAATGCGTCAAACAGAACGATTTGACGCGCTGTCGAGGCCAGCAAGTCGCTGCCGCGCACCACGTCCGTGACGCCCATCAGTGCGTCGTCGACCACCACCGCCAATTGGTAGGCGAACAAATCGTCGGCCCGGCGAATGACGAAATCGCCAACGTCTCGGGCAAGGTTTTGCGATTGCGGACCAAGCAATTGATCGGTAAAGGATACATCACGATCGTTGACCAAAAAACGCCAGGCCGGACGGCGTTCGTCCCGGCCGCGGGCCGGCATCACCGCAAGACCCAAGTGGTTGCGACATGTCCCAGGATACAGCGGACCATCCGGGCCATGGGGTGCGCTCGAAGCGAGGAGCACGTCCTTGCGGGAACAAAAGCACGGAAAGGCCCGGCCCGCTTCCCGCAGCCGCTGTAGATAATAGTCATAGATTTCCGCGCGCCGCGATTGGTTGTAGGGGCTTTGCGGGCCGCCGCAATCGGGGCCTTCATCCCAGTCCAAGCCGAGCCAATGCAGGTCGGCAAGAATCGACGCTTCAGACTCGGGGCGCACCCGCGGCGTATCGAGATCCTCCATGCGCAATATGAATCGCCCCGACGCCAAGCGGACCTGCAGCCACGCCAGCAATGCGGTGCGCAGGTTGCCCAGATGCAGGTATCCCGTTGGGCTGGGCGCGTAACGCCCGATTGTCTGATTCTCGTGGAGCGGCATTTTCGTTTCGCAATGTTAGAATGAAATCAAATTTATTGCAGGAGAAGCGCGTTATGTTTGGCGAACACCACGATTTGGTTCACGAATTTCCCCAGTTTAAAGATAAGATTCACGATCTGAAGACGAAGAACGCGCATTTTGCCCAGCTGTTCGATCAGTACAACGACATTGACCATGAAATCCGACGTATCGAACAGGACATCGAGACGCCATCGGATGCCTACACCGAAGAGCTAAAGAAAAAGCGCGTGTTGTTAAAGGACGAATTGTTTCAAATGCTCAAATCGGCATCGTAAGCCGAATCACCGTGTCTCCCGGCTGCGCCGTCCGCTGCCGCGCACCGGCGGCCCATAGCGGAACTTGGTTGGCGGCGTGGCGCAGCCGGGATTCGTGCAGCCGGTAGTCGGGCGAAAAACGTTTTACCAACGTCCAGTAGCGCGCGGAGTGGCTCATGTGGACCGTGTGGCATAGCTCATGGATCATGAGGTAATCGGCAAGCTCCGGGGAGAGAAACAACAAATTCTGGTTTAGGCTAATCGTCCCGCTGCGGGTACAACTGCCCCAGCGGGTTTTTTGGGCCCGGATGTTGATGCGGCTGAAGCGCAACTCCGTTTGTTCGCTTATTTCACGAAGTCGTGTCGGTAAGACCGCATGGGCGCGCGCGCGAACCCACGCGTTCAGGTGCTTTAAGTGTTCGTGATTGTCACCGGCGCGAACGGTCAGCCGCTGGCCGCCTTCGATTTGCGATTCGATCGCGCCTCGCCGTTGCTGGTTCGAATAGTCGATATGCCAAGTCGCGCCAACCGCAGGCAAATGAATCACTCCCGGTTGGATGGTGTGGAGCTGCGGCGCTTGGCGCCGATGGTGATCGATCCTTTCCAGGGTCTGCGTAATCCACCCCGTATTGTCGCGCAAAAAGCCCTGCCAATGGCGCGCGCTGAAACGGCGCGGTGCGATGAGCGTGACTGTGCCGTACGGGCAAATCTCGAGACGCGGTCGCTTGGCCTTGGCGCTCGTTTTTACGAATGCAACGATGTTGTCGAGGGTTGAGGGAAGAAGCAGCACGAAAGGAGGTTCGCTCGAGCGCTCTGTTGCAACCAATCCGGTGACTATCGAAACTCGATTGGATAATAGCTGTCCGGGGGCGGCGGGCTGGCCGTGCGCAGGACCGCGCTGCCGGTTTCAGTGAGGTAAAAGTTAGGGCCTTCGCGACGAATCCAACCGTTGTTCTCCCAAGTGTGAATCGCCGCCGGCGTTGCTTGATTCTCGATGTGCGCCAGCAAGGCGCCCGATACCGGATTGGTTGGCTGAGAAAGCGAGAACAGGAGCTTGCGCCGGGTCGTGGGATCAAGAGCGGGCCGGCTGCGCTTGGTGCTGTATTGAATCTTTTGAAAGTCCACGGCGGTTCCAGTTTACGTTGGGCAAAGAAATCGCGCTTGCCCAAAAGCGCATCGAGGAATGGGTCGACCCAGCCAGAAATTAGTCAGGATTGTAAAGGAACATCGCGGTGCCGGCAACAAATGGGCGCAATGTCGTCTGCTTCGCACGTGTAGGTTTCGATATACCCGCCTTGGTGGTTTTAGGCGACGCGTCAAGACGCTTCAGCTCACCGCGGCGTCGCGTTTCGCGCTGACGTGGCGCATCAACGCATCCCGATCGGCGTCGTGAATATGGGAAAACTCGACCCCGATTCGGTATGGATACGCAGGGGTCGTCTGGTCGTCGCGGCGGCAGTACACGACGGCGCCGAGGGCGGAAATGTGCAGATATGCCGGCACGATGATGATCGAAAACTCGACCATGGTCCCGGAATTGAGGGATTGTTCGCTGCAAAAGGAAATGCCGCCCGCACTGATGTTCACGCTTTCATTGGGCACGATGGGCACGCCCACTTGGTCTTGGGCGATGGCGTGGGCGAGAAGCTGAATTTGTTCCTCCAGACCGACGAGGAACTCGCCGATCTCCGGATGCTTGTTGCGAATGTTTTCCAGAAGCCCGCGATTTCTTACCGAGATCGCTTGCAGTTGATTGAGCGGGTTGAAATGCTCGGGGCTCTGGCCCTTGAACTCTTTGATGGCTTCCTCGATGTCCGTCTCGCCCAGGACGAGATACTCGAGGTACACATCGTCATCGATGCGATAGTAGGTTCTACGGTCTTGGTCGAGCGTAGTTATGTTGTCCGTCATAAGCCATCTTCACTATCTGTAATTTCGGCTAGGCTGTCACGCACGGCGCCTTCTCGTCTGCGATCGGGCAGTGCATGTTTCGGAACTATCACAAGCAGTTACACCCATGATGGGTTGCTTTTAAATGATAGACAGTCCAACTCGGCTTGTATAGTTGAGAGGTCGCGGCCCGCTAGTAGCGCGTATCGATACGGAAGCGATCGTCGTTGAGACGAATGACCAACCCGGAAGGCGTAATGCTCTCCAGCACCAAGCCGCGGCCGATGTCGTCGCCTTCCCGGAATTTCGACATGTTGATCAATGCAAAACGTTCGCGCGGACGCTCGGCGTAGACATGAAGATCGACGTTCATTTTCGGTACGGCCTGGCGAAAAGTCGCGGGCTTGTCCTTGAGCAGAGGGATGACGGGTTCGCCGCTGGCGTCATTCACCGCTGTTGGGGCCGTTGCGGCATTGTCGAAGGCGGTCTGCCTGGCGACGTGGTCCGTCGGAATGAGGCGCGCTTTCTCGTGGTCCGCGAGTTTGTTCGTCGGACTGGTGACCGTGTTTTGATGCCGCGGGTCGGAGTAGTGGTGGTACAGCGTGATGCCACCGTTGACCAACAGCGCGCCGCCGAATATCCAGTACCAACGCCCCAGATTGCGGTTGCTCGAATCGCGTCGCACCGGCGCGGCCGGCGCCGCGGAGACGGTGGGCGCAACCGAACGCACAGGACCATGTCCCGACGCGCTGGGACCGCGGCGCTCCAGTTCGGACTTTTTCAGGGCATCGAGAATATACGACATGGCTAACCCTTGTTGATGTGCTGCCCGAGGCGCGACAGCCGTGGTGAAATGGACGCTTCGCGCTGATTCTGCAGATGAATCACCGTTAAGGGCGTGACCACGCCGTTGGCGGTCAACCCCGCTTTCTTTTGCAGCGCCAGAATTTTCTCGACCAGTGCTGCGTCATACAGCTCGTTCATCGGCGTGCTTGGGGCCAATTGGCGCCGCAGCCACTTGACGGCCAAATGACGTTCGCCCGGATGAAGCGCTTCAATATCGCCGGCGAGGGGTTGCCACAGCACAGTAAACACGTTTGGCCAGCGCTGCTGCAGATCTTGCCGCGTCAGCGTGAAGGGCCGGCCGCCGCCCGTGACGGTGAAAGTGTCGGCATGGGCGCCCAAAACGACAATGGGAAGCGCATTTTTGCCGGCTTGTTTGAGCTTGACTAAGGCGGGGCGATCCAATTGGATCAGCGTGTTTAAATCTCCGCTCACGTCCAAGCAGCGCAGTCCGTGGTGACGCGCTTCGTCGCAGGGCGCCGTGGCGGACAATGTCAGTTCCGATATACCCCAGGCGGCAAACCATTGCCGGTAGACTTCGGTCGCGACGAACAAACTCGATTCGATGCTAATCGGCGCCGCGTCTGGTCTGGGCGTCTGCGCAGCGCTTTCGTGATGCTCAGGCAAATCCGCGGCGTCGTGATGGTGCGGTGCTTGATTGGTCAGCGCCCAGGTGCCGCCGATGGCGAAGATGCCGGCCAGCGCCGCGCCGGGCGAAATCAGGTGCTTTAACCATTTACGCGACGCGCTCTTGCGTCCGGCGACTTCCTGCGCGGCTTGGCGGGCGATGGCTTTGTCCACTACCGGGCGTTCCGCACTGTAGGCGCCGAGCAGGGCGCGATCGCAGATGACGTTAATCAGCCGCGGAATGCCGCGGGATTGCTTGTAGATTTCCTTGACCGCCGCCGTTGAAAACAGCGCTCTATCCGCGCCTGCCGTGGCCAGTCGGTGATCGATGTAGTTCTGCACCTCACCGGCCGTGAGTGGCGTCAGGTGGTAGCGGGCGGTGATGCGCTGCGCCAGTTGCCGCAAATCATGGCGGCCGAGCACTTTGGCCAATTCCGGTTGACCCACCAGCACGATCTGCAGCAACTTTTGTTCATTTGTTTCGAGATTGGTCAGCAGGCGGATCTGTTCCAGCACGTCGGGGTGGAGGTTTTGCGCTTCGTCGACGATCAGCACCACTCGTCGCCCTTTGGCGAAGGTGTCCAGCAGATAGCGGTTAAGCCGGTCGGTAAGCAATTTGGTGCTGGCGCGGTTGGGCGGGTACGGCACGTTGAGTTCGTCGAGAATCGCCGCAACGAACTCGTTGGCATTCAGTCGCGGATTCAAGACCAGCGCGACGTCAATGTCGCGCGGCAAATCGGCCACCAAGGACCGCACCAGCGTGGTCTTGCCGGTGCCGACTTCTCCGGTGAGTTGAATGAACCCGCCCGCGCCACGCACGCCAAACAACAAATGGGCGAGGGCTTCCTCATGGTGCTTTCCCATATAGAGAAAACGCGGATCGGGCGCGATGGTGAAAGGATTGGTGCTGAGGCCGAAGTGTCGCGTATACATTGCCGGATCGTTCGAAGTCCCTCGGTTTTCCCTTATTATCCTTATCGAGAACTGCAACGTCTACTGTTGCTAAATTCTGCCAGTACGCCGCTTTCATTGAAGCGCAATTCAAGTAAAAATGCCTTCGATCATGTGATCACGCGACGGACTTGTCGCCAAACAACAACATAGCCTGAATTTTGAGGTCGGGAGAGAGAGCCATGTCACGTATCGGTACACCGTTATCTACGCAGGCGACACGCGTCATGCTGCTGGGCAGCGGCGAACTCGGCAAGGAGGTCATCATCGCGTTGCAGCGCCTGGGGGTGGAAGTGATCGCGGTGGATCGCTACGCGAATGCGCCTGGCCATCAAGTCGCGCATCGTTCCCATGTCATCAACATGGCCGACGGTGCGGCGTTACGCAAGCTGGTCGAGAGCGAGCGCCCGGCGCTGGTCGTGCCGGAGATCGAGGCCATTGCGACGGAGATGTTGCTGGAGATCGAGAAAGCGGGCCTGGCCGAAGTGATCCCAACGGCGCGGGCGGCGCACCTGACCATGAACCGCGAAGGTATTCGACGGTTGGCGGCGGAGGAGTTGGATTTGCCGACATCGCGCTATGCCTTCGCCGACTCATTGAACGGGCTGCGGATGGCCATCGACGGCGCCATCGGCTATCCGTGCATCGTAAAGCCCGTGATGTCGTCGTCCGGCAAGGGTCAAAGCCGTCTCGAAGAGCCCGAGGATGTCGAGCGCGCTTGGGAATGCGCCATGTCTGCCGGGCGCGTCAACCAAGGTCGCGTCATCGTCGAGCAGGTCATTGAGTTCGACTATGAAATCACCCAACTGACCGTGCGCGCACGCGGCGCGAACGGCGAAATCGAAACCCATTTTTGCGATCCCATCGGCCATCTGCAGGTGAGCGGCGATTATGTGGAGAGCTGGCAACCCCAGGCTATGAGCGAGGCTGCGTTGAAGCGGTCGCGGGAAATCGCCAAATCAGTCACCGACAATCTAGGCGGCCGCGGAATATTCGGCGTGGAGTTGTTCATCAAAGGTGATCATGTGTGGTTCAGTGAAGTGAGTCCGCGGCCGCACGACACCGGGATGGTGACCATGGCCAGCCAAGTCCAGAGCGAATTCGAATTGCATGCGCGGGCCATTCTGGGTTTGCCCGTCGACACCCGTATGCGTGCGCCAGGCGCCAGCGCCGTGATTTACGGCGGCGTCGATGCCAAGGGAATCGTTTTCGAGGGCGTGGACGAGGCGCTGCGTGTGCCGCAGTCCGACATACGGTTGTTTGGCAAGCCGGAGTCTTACGTCAAGCGACGCATGGGAGTGGCGTTGGCCACCGGGGCGAACGTGAACGAAGCGCGGTCGCGGGCCAAGCTGGCGGCGTCGAAGGTTAAGCCGAAGGCGCGCTGAAGAATCGCGCAAGAAATGCGCTCCCACAGCTTCGGAGCGATTTATTTGATGTGGGAGCGGTTTCCTACCGCGATTCTGCGCCGGCCTCGTCGGTATCGCCGCTTCTGATCGTGGCAGGATACCGCTTCTGCGATTGCGCATAAAAAAGCCGCGCCCTGCTCAGGCGCGGCTTGTTCTCGGGTGGAGGTGGTTAGCCGAGGGAAAGCATTTGGCCCAGCGTGCCCGGACCGTGTTCGCGGGTCAGCGGCTTCAGAATATAGCCTTTGATGCCCAGCGCTTCGCATTCCTTGATCAAGTTTTCGTCGGAGACCGATGTCAGCATAACGATCGGTACTTTCTTGTCGACATCGCGAATCACCTTCAGCGCCTCGTTGCCATTGAGATTGGGCATGACGATATCCATGAAGATGAATGCCGGCTCTTCCATGGCATGCTTTTCGACGGCATCCTGACCGTCGACCGCCTCGATGATGTTTTCGTAACCCAACTGTTTGAGATAAGACTTGATCGAACTGCGCACCATCTTCATGTCATCGACGATCATGATCTTGGCGCTGTTCGGCAGTTGCTTGTTGCCCGTCTTCTTGTGCAACAAGAAGTTGAAATAAAACCGGCCGACATCGTCAACGTGAATGGGCACGGACACGATCTCCTGCACGTCCGCCATCAAGTTGGTCATGTCTTTAATGTCTGAAACGAAGTACGGCGGTTTGAACTTGATGCCCAAGTCGGAATCCGCCAGTTGACGCATCGCCAGGCCGATTGCGGTGTTGGAGAATTCGGCGAGCGCTTCGCCGACTTCTTCGTTCATTTCCGGGGACTCTTGATCGTCGTCCAGCAGGGCGCAGCGAACTTTGTTGCCGATGGCCAACGCGGTTTCGACATAGTGGTGCATCAGAATCTTGCCTTCCACGTTGCCCGAGGTCTCGGCAACGACGGCATAGCCCTTAAACTTGAATTTTTCGATGTCATCGGGGAAGCCATCACCGGCGTGGGCCTTCAGCCCGGCCATGGTGTTTAAGGTCTTGATGGTTTCGATGACGAACGGTTGGAGAATCTGTTGTTGGATGTCGTTCAGTTCCATGGGCGTAGTTCCTTCTTGACTAAACTCGTATATCGGCGTTGGCAATCCAATCTTTACACTGCAAAACTGCCTCGAAAACAGTCGGTTAATTTCGTGACCCCGCCGCGAGCACCCGGTCCGCAACCGTCCGGCTCGGCGTGTTGCGGCAGAATCAGCGGGGCAGCGGTTAAACGCCATGGCTGCTGCATGGGAAACGATCGCTGCCCGGTCAGATGTCAGACTGCCGCTGGAGCATGAACACCATCGGCTGGCGGTGATAGCGGAGCACAGCCCACATGTTCATTTCCATGATCTCGAAGTTGTTCGCGCTGGCCATTTCTCGTATGTGGCCCAGATTGTCAAAATAGCCTGCCTGATAATAAATGCGGCCGCCTTTGGCGAGGAACTGACCCACCTCGGCAAAGAAGCGTTCGTGAAGCCGCCAGAAGTGCAGCGTCTCTTGATTGTAGGGATAAATGATGTTGAAAAAGATCACATCGAATTGTTCATTCGGCGAAATGGGACCGAACAAATCACCTTGTCGCGCATCGACGATATGCCCCACACCATGCTGCTCGGCGTTGAACTTGGTGTTTTCCACCGCGATTGGTTCGATGTCCGTGGCGACCACCTTGGACGCTGTTTCGGCGGCGAAAATCGACAGGCAGCCTATGCCGGTGCCTACTTCGAGAACGCGATCACCGGGATTGATCTTGGCGTGCTCCCATAGTTGAGCGCTGTGAAAATCCGGGCCGATGGTTCCCTCAAACATGGTGAATGCGCGGCCGTTGAAATTCACGCGGTAACGCGGCGGGTCTTGTTGAAACTGACCGAGGTATTCGACCTGAATGCGGCCCGGATGCTCAATCAACAGGCCATCGATGACCCACTGGGGCGTCGCGGCAAACGCGGTGGGAACGGCGGCAAGAATTCCAATGATTACACAGTAGATGTGTCGCATGCTGATTCCCTTCATTCGCTTGCTCCCCGCTCAATACCAAATCGATGCGAAGATTTGCACGACGTGGGCGTTGAAGCTGTAAAGCGGCTCGGCGCCGACGGCGTAGCCCTCGGCTCGCAAGTCGCGAAAGTTGTCATAACTGAACAGGATGTAGTTGTACTTGAGATTGAGCGTGCCCTTTTTGATCCACGACCAGGTTCCCTGGGTAAACTCATAGGCGACGCCAAGGCCGAGAGAGTGATCGCTGAATGTGCTGAGCTCTTTGTCGCGGGCCAAGTAGTTCTGGGCATCCACGAACGGGTAGAGATCCGAATAGAAATCCGCCTGCTGTTGCCTATAGAAACGGTAGCTCACATCGAACACCCAGCGGGCATCGAGAGGATGGGTGTAGCCGAACTCCAGATTGAAGGCGGTGATCCCCCAGGTGTCGCGAAAGTAGCGAAATTCCCCATGCAGCGCGGCGCGGTGGGCCAGGAAGTATTTGCCTTGAATGGATACGGCGTGGCTGGTTCGCGTCTGTGGGTAACGTTCGAGTTGGTAGCTGTAGCCACGACCGTTTTCGCTATCGACATTAACGTAGCGGACCTGCCGGTACGGATTGTTGAGTTTTTCGCCCTCGTCGGTGACCGTTTCCCAACCGAAGTTGATGACGCTGTTCTTGCTGAGAATCTGGGACACACTGATACGGTACTGTTGGCGATCTGTTTCATCGAACTCACTTGAATTGAGGGTGCCTACCTCATCCCAGCCGCGCGAGTAGCCCATGTTGACGGTTGTCAGATCGCCGAAGGTTTGCTGACTGAAGTTGAAGTGGACCGATCTGGCTGTGAAGTCATTCTCGTCGCTCAATGTGTAGCCGGCGCTGAGAATGGTGTCTTCGTGCAAATAGTCGACCGAGGCGGACTTCTCTTCTCGCTTTTCGGTATACGGGCTGGCGGTGGTGACGACATCAATGGACGCGCTGCTGATGGAGTCGACGTAGTAGTTGCCGGAGACGGATGTTTTCTTGCCGATGGACTTGCGCACCAGAATGGACGGTCCGTTGATTTCGACCCCGCCGCCGTCATAGGAGTGGTAAAGGGCGTCGGCGCGGTCTTCGGGCAGCACCGCGGCATGTGCGACGCGAAGTCCGATGAGCACTAGCAACGCAATACAGAACAGTTGTGGGAGCGGTTTCCTACCGCGATATGAATAGGCATAAGCAATGACTCGGGCGAAGAATCGCGAAAGGAATTCGCTCCCACAACCAACCGGTAGGGATCGCTGCTTGCCATGAGAACACACCTCAGTTACAGCCACAGCCACCGCCCTGGCCCCCCTCGGCGCCGCGACCGGATTCGCGGGCTTGATAGACGTGATTGAGATAGCCGCCGGAGACGGGTTCGCGTTCGAAACTCATGATGGGATCGGCTAGGTTGGCGCGCTCGTAGGGCTTGACCCATGGCTCGACGGCGCAACCGGCGAGCGCGGCTGTTAGTAACGTCAAGGCCGCCAGAGCAACAAGGCGTGGGAGCGATTTCTTATCGCGATTATCCAGGGAATGAATGTTGGCGCGTCTGTCATCGCGGAATGATCCGCTGCCACGACGGATGTTGCGGTCGCTGTGGGAGCGGTTTCCTACCGCGATTCTTCTTCGGATGCGTTGCGACAGCCGAATCAAATCGCGGAATGATCCGCTCCCCCGGTGGTGCCTAAACTGAGTCTTCATGAACCTTACTCCCGCACCAGCGCCTTGATGTACTTCTCGTATTCCTTCTCGTCGCCCTTGGCGTAGCCGGCATGGGCGAACCGTATATTGCCTTTGCGATCGACGAAAACGGTGCTTGGCATTGCGACGAGGCCATACAATTTGCCGACCCGGCCGTGGGACTCGAATACCACCGGAAACGACACCGGAATCTCTTTAAGCATGGCGTAGGCGTCGTTGCTGTTTTCATCCATGTTTACGCCCAGCAAAGTGAATCCCAGGGCTTTGTACTTTTTGTACAAACCATTGAGCAGAGGCATTTCCTCGCGGCACGGCGCACACCAGGAGGCCCAGAAATTGATCATGACCACATCGCCCTGGAAATCCGCCAGGCTGACTTGCGCCTGCTGTTGATTGGGTAGCGTGAAGGCGGGCGCCGGTTTGGCGTCGCCGGCCGAGGCGGTTAGTGGTCCGCCGGCCAGCAGCGCGGCCAGCAACAGTCCAAACAGGCTCTTTGCATGAAGAGGGTTCATAAGGCCTCCTAAAAGTACACGCCGAAGCTGGCGATGAGTTCGATGTTGTGGGCGGTTTTTTCCGGGCCGATCAGGTCGATGTTGTACAACTGGTCGCGCACGTCGAAGCGCACCACAAGCCAATCTGTCGGTACCAAACGAAATCCCGCGCCGTAGATCGTCGTAAAGCGGTCGTCACCGGCAAAGTCTGTGCTGCCCACGCCGCCGACGACATAGACCGCCGAGTTGAACGCCCAACGCGAGGTGAGAAACGCTTCGCCCGGAAATAGGTCGAAGCCCACCAGAAAGTTGTAGTAACTCAGTTCGCGGTCTTCATCGGTCAGCAAAACCGCGGAGCCGCTTAACTCTTCGTAGCTGGTTCGCCCCGGGCTTGTTTCGCCGTAGGAGCCTTCGACGCTGAAGCGTTCGGTGACGTGATAGGCGAGGCGGCCGCCGACGACGGTGTCGCTGCCGAAGTCTTCCACGCTCATGATGCCGGTATATAAAGTCAGTTCGAAATCCTGGGCATTGATATTGGCCAGGGAAAAGTCCTTGCGCTCAACTTGCGGCGTATAAACCGGGTCGGTCACCGTGCCGTCGGTGTCCGCCGCAACTCCGAGCACAGGGGCGATGAGGGCGGCGCCTAGAAAAATACCGCGAATCCAGCTTTCCATTCGTCTACTTCCTCGTTGTCGTCACGACTGGTGAATGCCACGTAGTTCTTGTACTCGGCGCGGAAGATGAAGCGCCGCGTGATGTAACTGCGGAACCCGACGCCTACATAAGTGTAGGTATCCTCGCGATCGGGCGATTGAACCAGGGCCAGTTTGGGCTCGGTTTTTATGGCGCCCGCGCCCAGCGTGAAAAATGGCGAGAGGCGCCAGGTGGGAAACGGTTGACCCAACAGTCCGAGGCCGCCCAGCATGTTGCTGGAGTAGTCGCCAATGGCATGAGAGAAGATAAGTTCGGCCGAGAGGTTGGGCGTGAAGATGTAGCCCGTGTACACGGAAAACACGGTGGCGCCGTTGAAGTCGCCGCCGAGCATGCCCAGTTCCCAGCGCCGCTTGGAAAAATCGCCGATGCTCGCTTCCGGCGCTTTGAACTGCTCGCCGGCTTCGGTAAACGTTCGTTCGAGCTGGTCTTGTTGAACCCACCCTTCCAAATTCTTATCAGTAACGACTTTGAACCAGTCCGCCTTGCTGGAGACGATGCGGATGAACTTGCCGCGCTCTTCCACATGGAACACGGGATAGCCGCTGCCCGGACCGGTGTGCAGTTCGATGAACGGATCGGCAATGCGCAGCCGGTCGTCGGCTTCCTCCGCCGCGGTGAACACGGGAAGCAGCAGCCAGAGCAGGGCAGCGATAAGTGTTGCAGTCCTATGAGTCATCGGTTCGTGCCAATCCCTGGTTAGTTCTGCGGTGCGTCGAACGGGTTGTTGTAGTACTGGGCCCCGATATCGACCCACTCGGAGATCAGCCGCAATTCGGCCGGCGACAGAAAGCTCTCGTGAGTGCCTCCGGGGGCGAACACGTCGAAAAAGTCGCTGCTGTTGGCGCCGGCGGTCGAGAGGTATGGGCCGGGGGCCGCGACGGGCACTTGGATCGGGTTGCCGTCGGCATCGACGCCGGGCACGAGCACATCCTGCAAGGTTCCGCCAACCAGCTCCTGCTCGTTGTCCGGGAACAGCAGCTCGCGATACGAAACCAAGTGGTCCGGCTCGTCGGAGGAGTCAACGCCGCGCAGATCCAGTTGCGCCGCCGGTACTTGCGGCTGGGCCATGTTGTCGGTCGGCGAGTGGCAGGTGTTGCACTGGGCGTCCACCGCGTTGCCGCCGAAGGTATTGCCGGGGCGCGACAGTTCCCAGATCGGCTGAATATGGGTGACGTAGTTGATCACCGTGCGGCAGGCGCTTGTCCACGTTGTCTGGCAGGAAGCGGAGACCGGTGCGGTAAACGTCGCGTCCAGGTCGGCGTAGCTGTAGTCGAACGCGGCATCCTTGGCTCTGACGTTCGGATCGGTCCAGTCATCGACATACTCCGCGTCGACGCTCGGCGTGAGTTCGGCGCAGTCGGTCAGGCAACTGATGCGCATGCGGGTCTCGGCCATGGTTTCGCCGATCTCGGTGATCAGCGTCGGCTCGGTGTTGGGATAGACAACGCCGCCGGTGGCTGATCCGGTGTGCAACGCCGCCGGGCCTTCGGGGTGGCCATGGGGGATGCCGTTGTTGTGGGTGTGGCAGCCGTTGCACTCAAATGTTTCGCCCGGTTTGAGCTGCAGCCAGTTTTGATGACGGGCGGTGATACGGCGGGCGTTCTCGTCCAGCACTTCGATGGTGAAGGCGACGTTGGCCGGCACTTTTACTTTCACAGAACCATCGGGCTCGATGCGGGTGTAGCCGAGAATTTCGCGCATGCCTTGTTGGGTGCTGCGCCCGAAGGCCGTGCCGTCCACATCTTCCGGAATGGAAACGGCTTTGACCAAACGCAAAAAGCGCGCCGGTCTGTCGTCGGCAGCGGCCTGCGGCGGATCGGCCAGCGCGCCGATGGACGCCGGCATTCCCCCCAAGGCATTGAAGCTGCCGTCGAAGTCATAGACGCTACGGATGTGAATCACCCCCACCCCGTCGCCGGCCAGCGCGGCATCGAGTTCGACGCCCTCGGTCTGATCGGCGATGATCGGCGGCGTGGTGCGTGCCTGGGCGACCACCACGTCGGTGAAGATCACATTTTCTTCCGGCACGACAATGGGCAGTTGGGTGCCGTTGGCGACATCCAACACATAGAGGCCGTACAGCGGCGGTGCTTCTTCGACGTCGGCCGCGGCGAGACGCTGCGCGGTGCAAGGACGAATGAGTTCGTTCTCGATCACGCGGCAGGGCGACCAACTTACCAGCATGCGATCCGAGCCGTCCCACAGCGGATAGGCGGCGCTGTAACGACCGCCGGGGGAGATTTCCGTATCGGTGCGAATGTCGGTATCGACGATGCGAGTTTGTCCCGAACCGGTTAGCATACCTTGATTGGTCAAGGTCACCTGATTGTGATCGATCCAGTTGTCCTGATCGATGGTAATCAAATCGCCGCCGCCGTAGGTGCCGGTAAACGGGCGCAGAATGGCCATGAGTTTGCCGTCATAGCGCAGTCGCGGCTGCATGAATTGAACGGTGGCGCCGTCGGTGCCGGTAGCGTGGCTGTGGGCGCCATAGAGCACTTGCATTTGGGTGCCGTCCGGGTTGGATTTATACAGGCTCATTTGGGAGCGGCTGCCCATGTTGTCCCAGCGGGTGAATGCGATCCGGCCGTCGCTCAGCACGACGGGGTCCAGATCGTGGCTTTGATTAAATGTGACCTGCTCGATGTCGGAGCCGTCGGCATCCATGACGTGAAGAACCAATGCCTCCTCGTTGCGGTTCTCGGTCAAGCCGGCGAACTGCGGTTTGCTTTCGTCCAGCAGAATGGCGCGCGAGGTGCGTTGCCGAGTGGATGAGAACAGTATTCGGCCGTCGGGCAGATAGTGCGGCGCGACATCTTGGCCCGCTTCAGCAGTGATATCGGAGGCAATGATGCGAGTTAGGGCGCCGGTCGCTACGGTGTATTCCCAGATGTTCCACTTCGGCTGATCTTCCTCGTCGGCGCCTTCGATCTCAGGCATGCGCATGGCGAACAGGATCTTGCTGCCGTCGTAGGACACTTCCACGTCGCGGACATCGCCTAAGCCGCCGGTTTCTGAGAACGTTACATTGCGCTCGGTCGCGCTGATGGAGGCGCGGTCGCGCACGTACAAGTCGCCCCCGGCATTGAAGCGCAGTTGGCGGCGCACGTCCGGTTGCTGCGGGTCGCCCTGATTGTCGACGGGAACGGGCCGTTTGACGTAGGCAACGACGAAATCCTGCACCAGCGGATCGGGGGACTGACCCCCTGGATTCAGGCAGCCGGCAAGCCCAGCCACCGCAATCACAACAACGGCGATGGCGACACGGCGCAATGTGGATGCGAGCAATGCGGTCACGTTATTGGCCTTGGTGACCGCGGCTGCGATGGCAAGCCGTCATGATGCTGTCCCTATTGATATTGAGTGCTTTCCCTGCACTTGAAGCTGTAGTCGGCATCGATGGATATATCCTTAAGTCATGGCGTGGATTAGGGCGAATTTTTAGTATTTGCCTGAGCGAGGGATAGTGTGGGCCGCTGGTACGGCTGTTTCAGAGAGTCCCATCACGAATAGATGGGAATATGGAAAAGTGTGAACTGCGTCACACAATTTGCAGGGCCGAATCCGTAGTATCCAGAATAATATTGATAAAAAGCGCTTGCTAAGATGGCGCCCGTCCTCAAAAGCGGGCTCCAGTGCGCAAAAGAACGAACGGCCGACAATAAAAACATAGGGCTGTGAAGTGAATCAACAATCAGCAGACCCCCAAGCACTAGAGTTTCCGTACGCCGGCTCGACAACCTTGTAGCCGTCGCCTGTTGCCCATGATTGTCGGCAGCAGATTTATAACATACTGATTCCATATATCTTTTTGCACGGATGCGCACGGGTCGACTCGCGACGCCGGTGTCATGACGACACGGCCGCGACCACAAGAAGAAACGGTAGGGCTATGCGCATACCTATATATATAAAGCCTCGACTCCGCCGCGCCGGCACCGCGCTGGTTGCGGGTTGCCTTGGGTTGGCCCTTGCTACGGCGACCCAGGCCGGTCCGCGCGAGCAAGCCAAGCGCATCCACGATCGCATCGCCGGTGTGCCGCCCACCGAATCGGTTCTGGATCTGATGGTTGCCGATATCGCCGGCCCGGGCGGCTACATTGCGGCGGCCGATCGTGCGATGGACAACAGCGCGTTCTACAGCGTCACCCTCAAGAACATGGTGACGCCGTGGACCAATGAGGACCAAACGGCGTTCGCCCCCCTCAATGACTACACCGCCACCGTGATCGGCATGGTCCGAGACGAGGTGCCGTTCAATACGCTGCTCTCGGCCGACATTCTTTACGTGGGTGCGTCGAACCTCGGCCTGCCTGCCTACTCCATGACCAACAATAATCACTACGAGCAGATGGAGAGCCAGGGCGTCGATCTCAAGACCGGCCTCGTCGCGACCACCCAAACGGCGGTGACCGATCTTCCGGCCGCGGCTATCGCCGGCGTGATGACGACGCGAGCCGCCGCTGAGGCGTTCTTCGTCGCCGGCACCAATCGAGCCATGTTTCGCTTCACGCTGATGAACCATCTGTGCAACGACCTGGAGCAGGTGAAGGACGTAACGCGCGCGCCGGATCGCATCCGCCAGGACGTGTCGCGCAGCCCCGGCGGCGACAGCCGAATCTATCTCAACTCTTGCCTTGGGTGCCATGCCGGCATGGATCCCATGGCGCAAGCCTTCGCCTATTACAACTATGACGAAACCGCCGGACGGATCGTCTACAACGGCGCGGGCACCGTCGACCCGGCCACCGGCACGCGCGTACAGGCGAAGTACCACATCAACGCCGACGTCTTCCAATATGGCTACGTCACTCCCGACGACCGCTGGGATAACTATTGGCGGGTCGGGCCCAACGCCTACCTGGGATGGGACACCAACAATCGCGGCTTGAGCGGCGGCGGCAATGGCGCAGCGTCGTTAGGTGTCGAGCTGGCCGAGAGCGAAGCCTTTGCCCAGTGCCAAGTTAAAAAGGTCTTCAAGACCGTCTGCTTGCGCACGCCCGTCGATGCGGCGGATCGCGCTCAAATCGACGCCATGACGACGTCCTTCAAAGCCAGCAACTACAACATGAAGCAGGTGTTCGCCGAGAGCGCCGCGTACTGCAAGGGAAATTGATCCTATGCACGCAAATCAGCTCAGTACCGTGTTTGCTATGGTCGGCCGCGTGCGTGGATGGATTGCCCTTGTTGCGATGGCGCTGTTTCTGGCGGGATGTCTTGAAAGTGTGCCGACGGCGACCAACCCGCCGACCGCCAGCACCGTGCGGTCCTATACCGGCGCCGCGCCGGCCACCGGCGATGTCCAGGCGTTCATGACCAACTTATGGGAGAACATCAAGCCCACCAACCGCTGCGGCGGATGCCATGGCGCGGGCGGTCAGTCGCCGATGTTCGCCCGCGACGATGACGTCAATCTCGCTTACAGCGAAGCGATCAATCTGGTGAGTTTGCAGTCGCCGTCCGATTCTCGTTTGGTGACCAAGGTGGCCGCCGGCCACAACTGCTGGTTGGATAGCGACAGCGCGTGCGGCGCAGTGATGGCGGCCTACATCTCCGCTTGGGCCGGCGGCACCGTGGAGTCCGCGACCACAACCATCGAACTCGAAGCGCCGGTGATCAAGGATCCGGGATCGAGCCGCAACTTCCCGGCTGACTCGGCGTCGTTCGCGGCGACGGTTCATCCGATTTTGATCGCGCGTTGCTCAGGCTGCCACACCGACTCGGCGCAAGTGCCGCAGGCGCCGTTCTTCGCCAATGCCGACGCGGACTCGGCATACGAAGCCGTCCGCGCCAGCCGCAAGATCGATTTGGATACGCCTGCTAACTCCCGTCTCGTGGTGCGCTTGCGTGAGGAGTTTCACAATTGCTGGAGCGGTGATTGCGCCGCCGATGCGAATACCATGCAGGCCGCCATTGAAGCCTTCGCCGCCGGTATTCCGCTGACGACCATCGATCCGCAGTTGGTGGTGAGCAAAGCGCTGCTGCTGACTGACGGCATCGTCGCCGCCGGCGGCAGCCGCCATGAAGCCAACCTCATCGCCAAGTGGGAGTTCAAAACCGGCTCCGGTTCGACGGCCTATGACACCAGCGGCATCGAACCGGCCATGCACCTGAACCTTTCGGGAACGGAAGACATCAACTACCGTTGGGTCGGCGGCTGGGGTATCGAGTTCATCAGCGGCAAAGCGCAGGCCTCGACCGCGTCGAGCCGCAAACTCATCGAGCATATTCAAGCCACCGGCGAATACTCCATCGAAGCGTGGGTGGTGCCGGGCAACGTCACCCAAGAAGGGCCGGCCGGCATCATCAGCTACTCCGGCGGAACGACGACGCGCAACTTTACCCTGGGGCAGGTGCAGTACAACTACGTGTTCCAGAATCGCTCCAGCTCGACGGACGCGAACGGCATGCCGGCGTTGTCCACCGCCGATGCGGACGAACGGCTGCAGGCGACGCAACAACATGTGGTTGTCACCTTCGATGCCGTCGGCGGCCGCAAGATTTACGTCAACGGCGAATATACCGGCGACCTGGACCCGCAAGTGGGCGGGAATCTCAACGATTGGGATGACACGTTTGCCTTTGTTCTCGGCAATGAAGTGTCCAACGACCGGCAATGGCAAGGCAAACTGCGCCTGGTCGCGATTCACAGCCGCGCGCTGACCGCCGAGCAGATTCAACAGAACTTCGAAGTGGGCGTGGGCGAGAAATTCTTCCTGCTGTTCAGCGTCAGCGATCTGATTGGTATTCCCGACAGCTATGTCTATCTCGAAGTGAGCGAGTTCGACAGTTACGGTTACTTGTTCTATAGGCCGACGTTCATCATCCTGGATCCGTTGGCCTCGCCCGGTGCCAGCATTCCCGTCAAGGCCATGCGTATTGGCATCAACGGCAAGGAAGCAAGTATCGGCCAGGCCTACCGCAACTTGGATACCGTGATCAGCGATGCCGTGTACACGAGCAGCGGGCAAGTTCTGTCGACGTTGGGCACCGTGATCGCCAAGGAAAAGGGCGCGGATCAGGACGAGTTTTTCCTGACCTTCGAAACGTTGGGCGCGAACGTCAATGTGGTGACCGAAGAGTCGACGTTGACCGCGGCGCCGGCGGTTGATCTGGATCCGGTATCCGATATCGGCATGCGCACCTTCGATGAAATCAATGCATCGATGTCGCAGATCACCGGTGTGAGCACGACTAACGCCGACGTCGATACCACGTTCACCACCATCAAGCAACAACTGCCGACGGTGGAGAACATTGAAGGCTTCTTGTCCGCCCATCAAATGGCGGTGACGCAACTGGCCATCAGCTACTGTGACGCCATGGTGGAAGACGCGACCCTGCGCACAAACTTCTTCGGCGCCTTCGGCTTCACCTCCGATGTGGCGACGGCGTTCGGTTCGGGCGACACGGCGGCGAAGAATCAGATCGTCAATGCGCTGTACGACAAGGTGCTCGGGTTGCCGGGTAGCGGCGCGGCGTTGGCTGATATGCCGACGTTGGCGGAGGTCAAAGCAGAACTGATCGGACCCGGCGCGACGACGTACAACGTGCTCGGAACAAATTACAACATTACCAATTTGTTTGACCGATTGACGGCGAGTTGCCCGACCGGCTGCGACCAAACACGCACGCGCACCATCGTGAAGGCAATGTGCTCGGCGACGTTGGGTAGTGCGGGCATCTTAATGCAGTAACTGTGGATCGACATTGTGGGAGCGGATCATTCCGCGATCGACTTGGCGAAGAATCGCGGTAGGAAACCGCTCCCACAGTCTCGCGGCACCCGAAAGTAGGAGCGGATTCATCCGCGATAAACGAGGTTAGCTATGGCAAAGAAGCAAGGCACATTGTCACCGGATGAACCGCTGCGCCATTTGGAGCACAAGCGCCCTGTTACGCGCCGCGATTTCCTTGCGCAAGGGTTCTTGAAAGGCCTTGGCGTTGTTGCCGCGCCCTCCATATTCGGACTATTTGCCAATCCCCGCGCCGCATTCTCGGCCGTGTCGGCCGACATGCAAGCACTCAAAACCGCATGCGGCATCGCCACCCAGGGCGCCGGCAAGATTCCCTTCATTTGCTTCGACCTGGCAGGTGGCGCCAACATCGCGGGCTCCAATGTGCTGGTGGGCAAGCAAGGTGGGCAGTTGGATTTTCTCTCCACCGCAGGCTACAACAAACTGGGACTGCCGGGCGACATGATTCCCTCGGTAGTCAATCCGCAAACCGGTACCAGCGATTTCATCAATAGTAGCCTTGGCCTTTCCTTCCATTCCGACAGCGCATTTTTGCGCGGCATTCTGGAAAAGGTTTCGCTGACTACGGCGGCCAACATCAACGGCGCCGTAATCCCCGCGCGCTCGGATAACGACACCGGCAACAACCCGCACAATCCTATGTACGGTATCAACAGAGCGGGGGCCGATGGCGAGCTGCTGACGTTGATCGGTTCGCGGAGTTCGGATTCGGGCGGCAACTCCATGGCGCCAGCCGCGATGATCAATCTGGAAGTGCGCCCGACCAAAGTGGACCGTCCGAGCGACGTCACGGGTCTGGTCGACACCGGACGACTCGTCGGACTATTAAGCCAGGCGGACGCGGTGGCGGTAATGGAGTCCATTCAGCGTGTGAGCAACCAACGGATGGGCCGCATTGACACTCAACTCGCCACGGACGCGGTGGTGAAAGACCTGGTGCGCTGCGGCTACGTCAAGGCCGCGGACCTGGTGGATCGTTACGGTGATCCGACCACGTTGAATCCGTCGATCGACGCTAACATCCTCGGCGGTGGTGCTGTTGCGCCCATTTTCACAGCGACGGATCTGACCAGCGACG
Organism: Pseudomonadota bacterium; assembly: GCA_021821045.1. Lineage (GTDB taxonomy): Bacteria > Pseudomonadota > Gammaproteobacteria > JAADHS01 > JAADHS01 > JAKACW01. The sequence goes on along the minus strand of JAKACW010000015.1, from coordinate 8,560 downwards.
GCGAATTCGCCAAAACCGCTTCCGTAATGAAGCTCGTGGTCAACGGTTTCGCCGGCGCCGGCACCATCACCATGGGCGGCTACGACTACCACACCGGCGATCGTTCGGCCGGAGAGACTCGCGATTTGCGCGCCGGCCGCTGCATCGGCGCCTGTCTGGAGTACGCCGCCCGTCTTGGTGTCCCGCTGATGGTGTACGTGCTCAGCGACGGCTCGGTGTTCAGCAATGGCATGATCGATGACTCCGCGAACGGGCGCGGTAAAGGCGTGTGGACCGGCGACAGCTCGGAAACGGCGGCATCGTTCTTCCTCGTCTACAATCCCGCCGGCCGGCCGACCCTCATCGGCGCCACCGCCGACGAACAAGCTCGCCACCAACAAATCGGCTACATGCGGGCCGATGCCTCCGTCGAAACTTCCGCCACCCCGGCGGCGAACAACGTCAACCTGCTGGTCGAAACGGTCGTTCTCAACTACCTCGCGCTGCACGGCGAGCAAGGCCAGCTCGGGGCATTGTTCCCGAATCACGGGCTCGGAAACGCGGCGTCGATCGATAGCCTGACGGCGTTTGAGCCGATTGTTAATGGGACGATTGGGGGGTAGACCCGTCCGGTGACCATAGCTCCTGTGGGAGCGAATTCCTTTCGCGATTCTTCGCCCGAAGAATTCTTGGCCCCGGTTCAAACCGCGGCCGGATCTACGAACATCCCACCCTTTGGCGACCATGCGCATCCGCGATCCCGCCGCGCCTTTGCTGTAGGAGAGGCTTTAGCCCCGATTGCTCCGTCGACTGTGCCTCGCATGCTGGTCCCCGGATTCCGACGAAGATCTATCCCTGAATTTCCTCGTCAAAACTATGAGGCGGTTATTTTATAACCATCTGACGCAATGAATGTTTGTCCGCGCGATTCTTATCATAACTTGTAAATTAACCGCTCCATGAGATCCCAAAATCAAGCCGCCCAACAGCGCCCCGACACGAATCGTTAAGGCCGTGCGGCTGAGAGATCTTATGGAGTTGGTTTGATGTGTGTTCTATCATATGCGCAGGCGGAGAACGTTATGACCCAATCCAATACTCAATTTGAACTCACCCCACCGGTACCGCCGCGTGCGTCGCCATCCAAAGGTCAACGGCGTTTTAATCAGCTGACCAAAAAGATCGATGCGCTTAAGCAACAACTGCGCGAATGGCAGGAGGGGGTATCCGCTTACGACCGCGCCGTGGCGGCTGACTATATGCCCCTGATGGAAGCGTTCGATGCGCAGCGGAAAGACTTCGCCTACTTGCTGGATCATGCCCATGACAACAAACTGTTCAAGAAGCGCGACAAGACCAAGCTGCGCCACCTGATCTGCACGCTGGTGGATGAACTTCTTGGGCGAAGGGACGATGCCGCGCTCAAGGCGCTACACGATAAATACAGCGACGTGACCTTCGATGAGAAAAACGAAGTCGCCGGCGACATGGCCAAAGTCATGATGGAGGACATGTTTGGTATCGAGTTTCCGGACGAGCTTGACGTTAACGATCCCGAACAAGTGCGCGCATATGCCCAGCAACGGCTCGACGAAGAGCGGGCAAGAGCCGAATCGCGCAGGGCCAAGCGCAAGAAATCACCCAAACAGTTGGAGCGAGAGCAGCGGCAGGAAGCCGAGGCCTTGAACATCCGCAAGTCCATTCAGGAGGTCTACCGCAAACTCGCCGCGGTGCTGCACCCGGATCGCGAGCGGGACGAAGCGCAGCGCCAACGCAAGACCGAACTGATGCAGCGGGTGAACGTCGCCTACAACAAGAAGGACTTGTTACAGCTTCTGGAACTGCAGTTGGAAGTCGAGCAAGTTGATCAATCGCGCGTCGACCGCCTTCCGGAAGAGCGCCTCGTTCACTACAACAAGATTTTGAATGAGCAGTGCAAAGAGTTGCAAAGCGAGATCGACGCCATCGTGTGGCCCGTCATGGCCAGGCTGGACATGCCTCCGTACACGCGCCCAACACCCGCGCTGTTGATGACCTGCCTGCGTGATGACATCCGGGGGCTGAAAGAAAGTATTGCCGCTTTGCAGCATGACATCCAGGATTTTCAGAATCCGCAGCGCCTGAAAGCTTGGCTGAAAGAATACCGAGTGCCGCCGCGACCCAGGTTGGACGATTTCTTTGACTTTACGCTCGATGATCCTCGAGCGCCGTTTTAGTTTGAGTAAGCCATTTTGCAGACGGTCGGTTAGCCTTGGCGCTCGGTTTCCGTCGGCGCGCCCATCCAGCTCTTGCGCGAGTTACGCCAATTGTCCTTCGGATGGTAAATCCGGGCGTCGGACGAAGCGGGCAGTGATCGCTCGCGGGCGAAGCGACTGTTGATTACCCTGGATGAGCCCGGGGTTGTGGGTGCGGTGCAGGATAAGAATGTGGTTACGGCTACCGAGTGGCTGCTGGGGAGGGGGGTTCCTGAGTGAGTAGCCCGCACGCCGGCCGTGGTAGAATTCGGTTCACCAGTTCGAGGGGTTGCTGCCGATGCGACATGTCGATACGCCGTTGCCGACTGATGTTGTCGACCGCCTGCCTGCGGTGGGGCGGCTTATCGAGCGGAATCCATCGGTCGTGTTTGCGTATGTGTTCGGTGGCGTGGCCCGCGGCAGGGTAACGCCGCTGAGTGATCTGGACATCGCCGTTTTTCTGGACGAGCACGTTTCCCACGGCGAGGTGAAGGCCAATTTGGCGGCGGAGCTGGGCACGTTTTTGGCGTCGGATGCCGTCGACATCGTCGTTCTGAATACCGCGCCTCTCTCGTTGGCGGGGCGCGTGCTGGCCGACGCCAAGGTATTGGTCGATCGGGATCCTTCGCGGCGTTATGAGTATGAGTCCCTGACGCGGCGGATGTTTTTCGATTTCAGGTATCTTGAGCGCGCAATTCTTCAACGGAGATACGGTGTTGGTTGATTCGGACTTGGTCCTTCGTAAGCTTTCCGAGCTTGACACGTTTCTTGCTCAGCTCGACGAGTTTCGCGGCCCGCAACCTCCCCGTCGCGACCAGTTATGCCAACACCTACGAAGTGCTAGGTCAAAGCGGCTTGCTTACAGTACGCTGACGTCGATGTGGATATCGTTGTCGCGATTTTGCGCGATCACCTTGGCGACATCATCCTTTTTCGTGATGCAATTCTCGCGGTTGTTCGTGCGGATATATCTTGGATGTAATGTTGATCGTGAGTGGCTACCGGGGGGCGATCGGTGCGTTTAACTGAAGCGCAAAAAGCGTGTTGTCAAAGCCGTGGTGAAGGAGGTATTCGGTTCCGACGCCGAGGTGTTCGTGTTTGGCTCGCGCGTCGATGACAGCCGGCGCGGGGGCGACCATGATTTCTTGGTGACGACGTCAATCGCGGATCCGGATTTAGTCATCGACCGAAAGCTTCACTGCCTTGCGCGCTTGCACGGCACAGTCGAGTTCGACGAGGAGAAAATCGATTTGGTGGTGCTGTCGGCCGGTTCTGGAGCCAAATTGCTTATTCACGAAGTCGCCCTGCGAGAATGAATCCAGCTGCGAGCGTTATCGAGAAACCGCGTGCAGCATTGCCGAGTGCAAGATACATGTGGGCTTGCTTGCCAAGGCGCTCGCTGCAATTGAACGATCCCGTTCATTCATCGCTGAGACCGTTACGCGCCTCACCTCCGAACAACGCCGGTTGCTCAATCAACTCGCATACCGCTTCATCAAGCTCCAAGACACGCTGGGTGAGCGCGTGCTTCCCGGTTTGCTCGTCTTGAAAGGGGAGCCGCTTGCCGAGAGCGCAACCTTTGCCGAAAAGCTGCAATGCCTCGATCGCCTCGGTGCCATCGCTTCCGCCGAGAACTGGCGCGTGTTGCGCGAACTTCGAAACCAAATTGCCCACGAATATTCCGATGCGCCGGATCTACAGGCCGCGGCCATCAATCGCGCTTGGCGGGGTTGAGGAAGTGCTCGTGTTTTGGGCCCATGTGGGTAAGCGTTCATTCTTCGACGTTGCTCCCCACGCTACCCCCTGTAGAACATTCACGCGGTTGAGTTCATCGCAATTCAGCAGGAGCAAGGGATGAATACATCGACGACGGTGACACGCTGTATGCGGCGTTCGGAGCACGAATGGCGGGCGGTGATGGATCGGTTTGATCGCGGTGGTTTAGGCCCGGAGGCATTTTGCGCGCGCGCGGGGCATTGCGCTGGTCGCAGCGCCATGCCCACATGCGTTGACCCCGGGCAGTGTTCAATGTCAATGCCGAACGAGTTATTATGAAGTAATATGGCAGCTGCTGGGTGTAAAATGAATCCCATCGTACAAGCAACTTGCGAATCATGATTCATTACCGTGTGTCTCGGAGGAGCGGATAACATATGCAAGATTGGAATCTGGATGAACGTCAGCGCAATAGCCTGAAGTATTTTATTGATCATGCGACTGACTGGCGACGCCGCGCTGAAGCCGACGGGCGGCGGAGGGTTAGTACGATACTGCAACGCAACACGCACGCAATCGCACTGGTTAAAACTAATCCGGAACGCTATAAAACAGCTTTGGACTTGGGGTGTGGTACAGGCGAACTGGTGATGGATCTTGCCCGTCTCGGGGTTAAATCTTATGGGATTGATTACTCAGAGAAGATGATTGAACTAGCGATTGAAAAGGCCGAACGCCTTAAATTGTCCGCCCGGTGTACCTTTGCTGTTGATTCGGTTATGGATCATGAATTTGTTAACCAACGGTTTGATGTGGTTACCGCGTTTGGTTTTATAGAATATCTGCGGCCGGAGGAGTTACCGGCCTTCTTTGCCAAGTGCCGCCAGCTTGTAAATGATGGCGGTATGCTGTTGCTTGGCTCGCGTAATCGCTTATTTAATGTTCTGTCACTGAACCAGTTTACGAAAGCTGAGATCGGAGCTGGGACAATTAATACGCTGCTGCAAGAGGCTGTCGATTTGGTTGCCGCCGAGAGTTTTGCCGATTTCGTTAACATAGCTATTAATGATACGACCGCGACCGGAGTTTTGAATGAGTATCCACAGACTGACGTGGCAGTCGCTGGCTATCAATACACGCCGTCCGAGTTGATTCGCCTGCTTGATCAGGCTAGCTTCAAAATTACTGCGGTTTCGCCCGTACACTTTCATGCCCTGGTTCCAGCAATTGCTCGAGAGAACGCAGAGCTGCATGCGCAATTTTCGAACACGATCCATGAACAATATAGAGGCGAGTATCGCCTGGTGCCGCAGTCTTCGACTTATATTCTATATGCGGAATAATTGACGGTTGACTCGAAGGAAAATCACTATCAGCGCTGGTCTGATCCGGGTATGGGCGTGAATTGCCCCCAATTGTGTAGACACCCGTCAGTTTCAAAAAGTGTTGTCGTTCAAACTCCTTGGGCGAAAGCCGGTCATTATAGCCACGGCGGTGCTTGGGATTGTAGCGCCGCTCGATGTAGTCAAACACTGCTTGGCGGTAAGCGTTCATTCTTCGACGTTCTTCCCCACCCCCCTGTAAAACATTCACGCGGTCGAGTTGATCGCGGTTCAGCAGGAGCACAGGATGAATACATCGACGACGATCACGCGCCGTACGCGGCGTTCGGAGCAGGAGTGGCGGGTGGTGATGGCCCGGTTTGATCGCAGCGGTTTAGGCGCGGAGGCATTGTGCGCGCGCGAGGGCATCGCGCTGGGTACGTTTTCGAACTGGCGGTCGCGGTTGGGGCGACGAACGGCGGGGCCGAAGCCGGCGCCGGTGGCGCCATCGCCCTTTGTCGAACTGGTCGGCGAGAGGTCAAAGCACGAGTTCGACATCGAACTCGACCTGGGCCGCGGCGTCGTGCTGCGCATGCGCAGTCGCTGATGTTCTTCCCGGAACAGCAGGTGCGGGTTTGGCTGTGCACGCAGCCGACCGACATGCGCAAGTCGTTTACGGGACTGAGGGCATTGACGCGGCAGGTGTTGCAGGAAGATCCGCTGTCGGGTGCGATCTTCGTGTTCCTCAATCGCCGGGGCACGTACCTCAAAGCGCTGTACTGGGATCGCACGGGGTATTGCATCTGGAGCAAACGGCTGGAGCAAGGCACGTTCGCGCGCGGATCGACGGAGTCGATCAAGCACGAACTGGATGTGACGCGTTTGAAGTGTTTGCTCGAAGGCATCGACGTGTCTCAGGCGCGCCAACGCAAGCGGTTTTTGCAAAAAAAAGCTGCATAACCGCGCGCGATTCGGTACAGTTTAATCATGACGTACGTCGAACGCGCACAACAGTTTTCCACCGCCGAGGTAGCGCAGTTGTTGCGTTCGCACGATGCACTGCAGCGCGAGCACACCGCTCTCAAAGCCGATCTGGCGCGCGCCCTCAAGCAACTGGACTGGCTGCAACGGCAGATCTTCGGACGCAAGTCCGAGCGACGAATCGTCGACGACGGCACCTTCCAACTGAACTTCGGCGAGGGGTTCGAGGAGATTCCCCAGGACAATCCGCCGCAGCAGCGCGTCATTGCGGCCCACGAGCGTAAAGTGCCGCGCAAGAATCCCCTGGAGGGCGCGGTATGCGACACGGGGCTGCGCTTTGGTCCCGAGGTGCCGGTGGAAGAGATCCGTCTCGATCCGCCGGAGCTGGCAGAACTGAGCGCGGATCAGTACGAGATCATCGACGAGAAGGTGACGCACAAATTGGCGCAACTTGCTGGCAGTTATGTGGTGCTCAAGTACATCCAGCCGCTGATCAAGCGCAAGGACAGCGGGGCGCTGCTCAGCGCTCCGGCCCCGGCGGCGGTTTTGGAGAAAAGCTACGCCGATGTGAGCTTTCTGGCCGGCGCGCTCATCGACAAGTTTGTCTATCACCTGCCGCTGTATCGCCAGCACCAGCGGCTGGAGCACAATCACATTGTCTTGGCCCGCGGCACCTTAACCAATGCGACGCAACGCGCCATTGGCCTGCTCGAGCCCGTTTATCGAGCGATGTTCGTCTCGGTGCTGCAAAGTCAGACCCTGGCGATGGATGAGACACCGACTAAAGCCGGCCGGTCCGGTCCCGGCACGATGAAGACCGGCTACTTCTGGCCGATCTATGGCGATCGGGACGAAGTGGTCTTTCCGTTCTTCGACAACCGCCGCCATGAGAACGTCGCGACGCTGCTTACGGGCTTCAAAGGCACGCTGCTCACCGACGGCTATGCGGCGTATGAACGCTACGCCGCTAAACAGAAAGCCCCCGACGACGACACCCCCGGTTTAGTCCATGCGCAGTGTTGGGTGCATCTGCGCCGGATGTTCCTCGATGCCGAACAAGAACACCCGGATAAAGTGCGCCAAGTGTTGACGTTTATCCGTGCCCTGTACGGGCACGAGGAGCACTGTCGAAAGGAAAAGCTCAACGCCGACGCCAAGCGTGCCTACCGCCAGCAGCACAGCGCGCCGGTGGTGGCGGCGTTCTTTGCTTGGCTGCTACAACAACAGCAGGATCCGACCTTACTTCCGAGCGAGGCCTTCACTCAAGCCATGCGCTACGCCCTTGCGCACCGCGCGAAGTTCGAGGTGTTCCTCGATCAGCCCGAGGTCGCGCTCGACACCAACCACCTCGAGCGCGCGCTGCGCCCCATCCCCCTGGGCCGCAAGAACTGGAACTTCTGCTGGACGGAGCTGGGCGCCAAGCAAGTGGGCATCATTCAAAGCCTGCTCATCACCTGTAAGCTGCACGGCGTCGATCCCTACGACTACTTGGTCGATGTGCTCCAACGCGTCGACCAACATCCCGCCTCCCGCGTCCATGAACTCACTCCGCGACTATGGAAGCAGCACTACGCCGCCAACCCGCTGCGCTCGGCGTTGTATTGGGCACGCCAACGCAAGGGCTAAGGGACCCCGTTTCGGCAGGCGTCAAGGACGGTGAAGAATGGACGCTTACCGAGTAACGCGGTGTCACCGATGAGGGATCGCTGTCGAGCCGTTTAAAAAGGCCCCGTCGTAGGAAGCGAATAC
>JAKACW010000015.1:0-569 GCA_021821045.1 Pseudomonadota bacterium | reverse complement strand
AAGTATCCGCTTCCAACGGCGAATGGGCTTCCCCCAGCGAGCTGCCGACTCAGTGAATGAATTAGAGGGCCCTTAAGTAATGTCGGACCAGTATGTTTGGCTGATTTGGTCGAGCGCGTTTTTAGTTCCTTGGTTGATTGCCTACATTGTGTTTCCGTTGCAACGGCGGGCAATGATGTGGGCGAGCGTTTTTACCATGCCTTTCGGTTTTACCGAGCCGTTGTTCGTGCCGGAGTATTGGATGCCGCCCAGTCTGTTCGATTTGGCGCTGACAACGGGATTTGATATTGAAAGCCTGATTTTTTGCTTTGGTATAGGGGGTGTCGGCGCGGTTTTCTACAACCTACTAAGCGGTCAAGCGCCGCGCGCCGTTGCGGCCAATGAGCGCCTAAGCCCGTTACATCGCCATCACGCCAAAGCCTTGGCGGCGCCGTTTGTCGCATTTGTGCCATTGTACGCCTTGCCTTGGAATCCCATTTATCCGTCTATCGTCGCGATGATTGTTGGGATTGTCGCAACAACCTTGTGCCGGCCCGATTTAAAACGCAAGAGTTGGATCGGGGGAGATC
>JAKACW010000080.1 GCA_021821045.1 Pseudomonadota bacterium | reverse complement strand
CTCTTCCGATCTGGCGACCAAGCGGAAAGCTGCGTTGGCCAATACGTCGCGCAACAGTCGAAGCGGCTGGAGATCGACTTTCTGCCGCGGGAGGATGAAACACGGAAAACTCGCGCGGTCCCCGCATGGGAACAAATCGTGTCTATCGTCCGCGCGCAGTGCGAAGCGGCGATGGATGCGCGGCAGACGCTGTGCAACGACGTTCTGGCCCGGGCCCGCGAAGCGCTGACCACTACACGAGACAACGCATTCCCCAACGCCAACGATTTCGCCCAGAAATCGGCGTGGGACCTGCGCGCCTTTCCCGTCGGCGCATTGGCTCCGCTCGAGGAAAGACCGGGAACGAGCCCCGCAGCGCCGCCGGTTACGGTCAAAACCGTGCTGGAAGAGGCGTGCCAAGGGGAGGGCGAGAGTTGCCCGCAAACGCACCAGTGGGGTCTGGAGCTGGTCAAGTCCATCGAACTCGCCAAGGCGGTGGCCACCTTCTATGGCCAAACATTGATTCGGGATCTGGCCGAACACGCCCGCGACGTCGACAGCCAATGGGACGCTTACTTGTTTCAGTCCAAGGCGATGTATCCCTTGGATCTCATCGTCACCGATTGGGCCATGAAACAGTGGTGGGACTACGGCAAGTCGGAGCAGGGGCTGCGCCTGCCGCCAGAGTATCAATTCTTCTTGCTCCACCCCGCGCCGGGCTTCGAGTACGTCAGCGGTGCAGCCGACGGCGAACAACTATCGCCGACGGTCTATGTCGAACTACTCGGCTTCAACAAATGGGACGCGCGAGGCTTTTCCGGCGTTTCTCTCATCGCCGCCTACGCCGACCGCGGCGGCATCGACGATGTTCGCGGCGGCCTGTTGTTTACCTACGCCAGCAAACTCAGCATCGCCGTAACCGGCGGCGATGGCGAAACGGGCGTGGTCCTCGGGCTGGATTTGGCGAATTGGTACACAGCCAAGTTAAAGCCGGCGGTGGATCGACTGAGGTAGATTCGCATACCGTTGTGGGAGCGGTTTCCGATGCACATGGATGTGCGAGTATCGCGAGAGGGCAGGATGCCCGGTGCGATTACCGCGATTCTTCGCATGACTCATCGCCAGCGCTTGACTCATCGCGGAATGATCCGCTCCCACAGTGGACTCGCGCGCTGTTGTGGGAGCGGTTTCCTACCGCGATTCTTCGCCCGAATCAGCAGTTGATAAGTACCGCTAGACGGCTAGTGTCGACACTCTTTCGGGAGCCATCGGGTTTGGACCGATCCGGTGCAAGTCCAAACCAGGCCGTTCTCTGTGATCGAGGGCGTTAACGCGATGGCGTTCGCCTCTCCCAGTTCCGGCAGATTGTAGGTCAAGGCGATCTCGCCGCTTTTCGCATCGTAGGTCGCGCTCTGCAGTACCGCGGAGTTGATTTGTTCGATGGTCGACGCGGTTTCCTTGGCGCGCGCAAAGCGTTTCTTCGCCGCGTAAATCTCCGTAACCTGCTGCTTCAGGGGTATTACCGCGATCATCCCCTCGGCAATCTTGGCGCGAATGGTGTAGTCCTGGTAGGCCGGAATGGCCACGGCCGCCATAACGCCAACGATCGCCGCTGTGGATACGAATCCGCCCCCGGCCATCAACAGTTCGCCCGGGTTGTTTTCGAAACTCAACTCGAAGGACATGTCGGTGGCGGTGGTGTTCATCTGAGCGCTGAATGCTCCGAACTCGGGCATGTTTGCCTCGCTCGCGGTGGGGAGAGCCCAAATGTCCACGGGACGACCGGTGTAGTCGCCGAGGAACTGGAGGAACTGAAGGTTAACGTTGTACATGAAGCGTGGAACGCCTCGAGTGCGCTTAGTGGCCAGAAGCAAGGCCTTCGATGCATCGATTTTTTGCTCCGTCGCAAGCCACTTGCCCACGTCGGTTCGCGCCCCGATGTATCCGCGGTCCATCAGCACCTGCGGTATGCCGCTCAACAGGACATAGTCGCCTTCTTCGCGCCAATAGAGGTGATTTGGCGCCTTCAGGTAGTTAATCAGGTATTTGGGTGTCGGTTCCTCAGAGTCTTGCTCGATATTTTTCACCCCAATTGAGTCGATGCTGGGGATGACGTAATGATGATACGTGACACCATTGATCGTTTTCTGTTCGCGTTCAAGGTGGAACTTCTTGTTTAAGGCCTCGAGGATGGCATAGAGTTTCGCTTTGTCGCGGATGCGAACGGCGCCATACTCACCCGCGTCGTCAACGATGCCCAAAATCTCCGGCCCAATCGCGGCGAAGATGTCCTCAACGCCGAAACCCATCTCGGCGCGCATCGTTTGCTTCGCCTGGCGGTACTGTTCGAATGTTTCGCCGCCCATCGTCGCTACGACTGCGGCCTCGATGAATGCAATGTCCGAGGGATTGGGTAGGCTCATTTGGACGAGTCCCCCTGGCTGTCCCGCGGCTGCGAATGACATATTGGTTCGGGTTTCTGGGACGAAACTGCGAAATCCAATGCGGGGCATGTCTACGATTAGTTTGGCGCGGTGCATGCCGCCACTGGTGCCGACCCCCAACGCCAATGCCTTGAGTTCGCCGCCGCCGAAGGCCTGCAGCGCGGCGACTTGTTGACCCTGGCCGGATGTTTCCAGAAACTTCAGCGTCGTCTGCGCGTCGATCCAGACAAATAGTCCTTGCCCGCTAGCGTCCAACGCCGCTTCGTGGGTGTACATGGGGTGGGATGCGTTGTCGGTCATCTGGTTGAGCGCCGCATCGAGCGCGCCGGATTGAGCGCCGGCGCCGCCGAACAGGTAGAGCCGTTTCGATACGGCGTCATGGCGGTACAACACCGGTATGCCGCCGACGGCGATAGCGCCCGATCCCGTGGCATCGGTTGGCATCAATGGCTGCACCATGGGCGAAGAAGCAAAAACGGCGCTTAGAAACTGATCCAGTTGGACGGTGTCCTTGAAGTCAACCAGCGAACTTACGATCACATCGGGGATCGGAACGCCGTGGACGCTCGGTGACAACAAAACGACTTCAATAGGCGATCGAGAATGAGCAAAAAGGAGTTTCAAAAGCTCCTTCGCCGCGGGGGACGCATCCTCGAGCAGCAGCGTGTTCATGCCCTCTCGAATGTTCTTCGTTGCGGCGCGGTAACCTTCGCTGGCTACCGCTTTGTCCATGATCGAACCCTTCGGCGACGCGAACAGCGCCCAAAGATTAGGAATGCGAAGGTAGGCGAGGGCGTGTTTGGGGATGCGCTTGCGCAGCTCCGGCGTCCCGGTCAGTGGCTCTGAGGTCGCCGCCGCGACGGGCCGCATGCTCACTGCGCTGCCCGCCAGCGGGGTCGCGGGGGAGGGGGCTTCGCTTTTCTCCGCGCAAGCGGTAATTGCAAAGACGAACCCGAGAATAATTATGCAGATTGGTTTCATCGCGCCTCGCCGGACTGGAACAGGATGCCCTTCATGTCGGATCGACGGAGATAAAGGTTTAATCGAGCAACCATTCACGCTCGACAATATCCATGCCTGAAGCGCGTTTATGACGGATTTACTCCCACAGTGGACTCGCGCGCGGTATTGTGCGAGCGATTTCCTATCGCGATTCTTCGGCGCCCGTTCCCGTAATCCTAAACCTGCCGGAATACGCGAATGTTCGCCCAAGCAATGGATGCTCCATCTTGAAGTCGACGAGGAACTCGTCATCTGACAGCGCCCGCTCTTCAATGACCGCGTGACCAAGAATCAGCCAGCTGGGCAGGTAGAGCGTGAACGGGCCGAGGTTCCAACGATAGCCGATGCCGGTGAATATCAGCGCGCCATCGCGCACGCTCATTCGCATCCGCACGCCCATTCCGAAGCGAACGTACTCCACGATCTCGTCGCCCGCGATGTGGACCATCCGCGAAGAGAAAACGAACGGTCGCCGATCGGGAAACGAAAAAGTGCGATGCCAGAACACGTCCTGCGTGTTTTCGATCCGGCCCCAATTGTGCACTTCCACCGGTACATTGCGGCCACGGTAGGGAACCAATGCGCCGAAAATGCGCCCGAGCAGCAAGAACGGCTTTGCGGCAGTGGAGTGATATACCTCGTCCATGGTTCCGCGCATGGTTACCCGCTGTTCGGTACCCGGGCGGACATCGTAGTGGCGCCGCACCAGCGGATGAAGCTCGCCCCACGCCGATCCCAATGCACGCTTTATGACTGGCGCGTTCATGTTTATCCTCGTTGTTATTTTGACTAAGCGAGCGCTGGCTGGGCGACCATCAGCCACACCACCGCGACCATCGATGAGAAGGCGGGTATCCCCAACCAAAACCACAATCGAGCATCGCTCTGGTAGCGAGGAGGGAGTTGGCCGGAGCGTGCCAACGCAGATTGGGCGTCATTGCGCATGCGAATTTGCAGCCAAACAACCGGCAGCCAACACAACCCGGCAAAGATAAACAAACCCACCGCTAGCATGAACCAGCCTGAGCTAAAACCAAAACCGCGTTCGTGAGCCATCCAGAAACCGGTGAGCGGTTGAAGAAAAACTGTCGGCGTTGTAAAGATCCAATCCGCCAGAACCACGTGACGATTGGTGATGGCAATATTGTCCAGATTGTGGCTGCGATCGGCCATGAACTTATAAAACGCGCTGCCGAAGCCCGTGCCGAATAACACAATCCCGCTCAGGATGTGCACCCACTTGATGATTTCGTAGCTCATGATTTCGCCTCCGTCGCCATGACTATCAATGTGGCGACCACTAGGGGAATGTTTTTGGTAATCGGCCCGAAGGGATGCAGCCAATAGTCGGGCAGCCCGACGGCGACGAGCAGGGAGTAGGCGACAATGACTGCGATCTGAACCGCGCCTACCCGGGCCACCTGCCAGCGCAACAGCATCGCCGCACCGAGAGCGATATCCAATGTCGCGGCGCCGTAAAGAGCCAACGGGGCCATCCAGCCGTCGATACCCAATGGTGCGAGCAGGGCATAGCTCCCTGATGCAGGAAAGGCGAAAGCGGAGATCAACCCGGTGGCGATCCACAGCAGCGCCAGGCTAATGCGCAACAATGGCACCAGAAAGTACAATTGTGCATGCCAGAGGTCCGCCTGCTGGGCCGGTGTCTGACTCAAGCCGTTTTCAAAACTCAATGGCTCGCGGCCGAGCGCTTTCCGTAGGGGCGCCACATCGCCCGTATTGCCACGGGCCAGCATTCGCACCGTATCGCTGTTAACGGGAGTGGTGCCGAGAAAACCCAACATCCGAGCGCCGAACAGGGCCACTGTGTAAGGCACGGGCAAAAACAGTGCTGGGCCAAGGCCGAGCCACGACCGCCACCGGCTGAGAAGGGATTTCATGCTAAGCGGTGCCGGCCCCGCCACGGTGATCTTTCGGCCATCGAGTGTGTCGGACCCCAGTGCCTTGAGAATCACGGCAACCAGGTCGTCCACATGGACCGGCTGCACCGGCTGCTGGCCATCCGCAACCAGCGGAATCATCGGCAGTGCGGCGAGCGCGCGGAACAAGGCGCTGCTCTTTGCGCCGGGGCCGTAGACGATGGAAGGTTGGAGAATGACCCAGTGCAACTGCATACTCGCCAATGCATCGTCGGCGGCTTTCTTGCTCAAGTGATAATGGCTTACCGCGGCGTCATCAGCGCCCAGGGCGGAGATCTGGATCACCTTCTTGATGCCGGCTTGTTCACAGGCCCGAAAAAGAGCGATTGGCGCGTCACGATGCAAGGAATCGAAACTCTGCCCGCGGGTCTCCCGGATAATGCCCACGCAATTGATCACCGCGTCGATGTGATCTAGACGAGGCAGCCAGTCGCTGACGGCGTGATCGCGCGTGAAATCGGCGGCGACCGCTTTCACTCCAGTGTATCGTCGAGTTACCGACAGCGGCATACGGGCCGCCGCCGTGACGTCATGACCCGCCCGCAGCACAGCGGCGATGACGTGTCCGCCGATGAAACCGGTCGCGCCTGTGACTAGAACACGCATTAGGCGCCTGCAGCCGACGGTTGGAAGGACTTCGCATCGTGGTCTCGTTTAATGGTTTCCCAGATGACATAGCCAATCGCTGCGAGGGCTATGAACTGGCCGAGGAGAGCGCGAAACAGCGCGTTCTTGATGGCGAGTACGGCATTGGGATCGGCGGAGGCGGCGTCTGTGAAGAAAATAACGATCAGCAGCGGCGCGATAAACAGCATGAGTTGGGAAAACATGCCCCAGAAATCCGCCCGTTGACCTGTGCCGCAGGCTTCGACGAGGACGTTGCGCAATTGCGGCATTAGCAGCCGTATTACGCTGTAACTGATCGCGACGCTCAATCCAACTTCGATGGTAAAAACGACAAATGCAAACATGGTTGTCACTCCTCTTGGTTTTCGTGATTTCTGTAACGACAGAAACTGTTATGCAAAAATTTTTACGTCTTCGATCCCAACAACTTCTCGATCCTTGCGCCGAGCTTGATGACCTTGATCAACGTCGCGCGCGATAGGCGGCTCATCTGGCCATACCAGGTGAGCAGGGTATCCAGAAAGTCTGCCACCTCGGCGATGCGTTTCTTGACGTCGGTCGGTGTTTGACTGTCATGTTCCCCCTCGAGAACACAATCGCGCAGTACCGTGAGCGTGGGATCGAGTTCGCGCCGTTTGCGTCCCTCGGCGATGGCGAAAAACGTGTCCCACAAATCCTTCATCGTCTCAAAGTGATCTCGCCGGTCGCCCATCACATGCACTACCTTCACCAAGCCCCAGGACTGCAGCTCCTTCAAGCTGGTGCTGACGTTGGAGCGGGCCACCCCCAACGTTTCACTGATCTCTTCGGCGTTGAGCGGCGTGGACGAGAGATAGAGCAGAGCATGGATTTGAGCCACCGTGCGGTTGACGCCCCAGCGGGTGCCCATCTCGCCCCAGTGCAAAACGTACTTTTCCATTACCGGCGTGAGTTTCATTGTTTCGCAACCTCGGTTTTGCTTCTGGCATTTCTGTAACGACAGAAATATCAGAAAACTTTATCGGCCGCAAGCTCAAGATCGCGGAATGATCGACTCCGAAAGTGGATTCGCATGCCGTTGTGGGAGCGGTTTCCTACCGCGATCCTTCCCCCGACTCAATCGCGGAATGATCCGCTCCCACAATAGGTGGTCCGCGTCCGGAGCTCGGGCCTACGTAGCCCCCGCGATGGACGCTTCGCCCAATTTCGAGCACAATACCGTCCAGTCAAAACAACAACTTATCCACACATGCGCATCGCCTTTCTACTGTCTATCGCGTTCTCCAGCTTCTCCACCGTCGCCGCGTCCCCGATCAGTTTCGAGCCGGTGTCGGATGGCGCCCAAGCCAGGCTAACGGCGGCGCCCTTTGCCCAATCGGCCGCGGCCTCGGGCAAGGACTTCGAGCAACTGGAAGGCTTCCAAATCGGCCTGACCAAGGCCTTCCACTACGGCATCCGCGACTATACCGACCCGTTCTGGATCGGCCGCGGCACAGCAGGCGGGGACTACGATAAGGACGGCTGGCAGGATCTGGCCTTCGGCACCAACAACGGCATCGCGTTGTATCGCAATCTCGGCGGAACGTTTCAACTGCAACCGGAATCCGACCGCGTGTTGCAGCAGTATCAGGTCTACGCCGTGGCCTTCGTTGATATGAACAACGACGGCTGGCTGGATCTGTTCTTCACCACCTTCAACAAAGGCAACCACATCGCCCTAAACAAGCAAGGCGCGTTCGACTTCCAAAATCTTATCGCCGTTCCGAACAACGACGCTGTGTTGACCCTGAGCCCGGCCCTCGGTGACTTGGACGGCAACGGCCACCTCGACATCGTCAACGGCAACGTCGCCCTGGGCGTGATCACCGGCTTCTATAACATGAACGCGCGGCGCAATAACTCGGTGGTGTTCAACGACAACCTACGCTTTCGCGAAGCGCCGCTGGAGACCACCTCGGGCGAAACCATGGCTTCTCTGGTCGCCGACATCAACAACGACAACGTTCTCGATATTTACTTCGGCAACGACTTCATCATCCCCGACAAGATTCTGCTGGGCACCGGCGCGGGCTACCAGCCGGTGACGGGCAATCAGCTCATTCCGTTCACGCCGTTCTTTTCCATGGGCGCCGACACCGGCGACATCAACAACGACTTGACCCTGGACTTCGTGATCACTGGCACCATGTACATGGCGCCGTTCGTCGGCAAGCAGCCCATCGACGGCAAGAGCGTGGCCGAATACAGCGAATTCAAAGGCGGCGCCAACGTCTGCGCCAACATCCAAGACGCGGCGTATCGCGACCGCTGCGCCAGCATTCGCAAAGCGAACTACATCGAAGCCATCGATTTTGAGCAGTTCAGCGACGTGGCCGGTTGCGCCAAAGCCAAGAGCGAGATCGACAAAGACATTTGCCTGACCCGCATCATGTGGAAACTGGTGCGCGATGAGATGCGCGTGGAGGACTGCGCGGCGGAGTTCGCCGCCGATGCCAAGCTGCGCGAAGTCTGCGATGTGCTTAAGCTGCGAACCCGCCGCTACGACAAGCGCGATCCTTACGGCGCCATCCCGCAAGACGACCGCAATATGCTGTACGCCTTCGATCGCAACAGCAAGTCCTTCAGCCTGGTGACCGACTTCAAACACCCCGGCGGCTGGACGTGGAACGCGAAGATCGTCGATCTGGACAACGACGGCTGGCAAGACGTGGTCACGTCCGATGGCACGGTGCGCAAGTCCGACTACGGCTGGAACGTGCTGATGAAGAACATCGACGGCAAGCGCTTCGAGCAGAAGCAGGTCACCTCCGGCATCGTATCCGACTTCGGCTTGTATTCTTTCGTGCTGATCGACATGGACAACGACGGCGATTTGGACGTCATCGGCAACGGGGCCGAAGGCCCGCCCCAGGTGTATCGCAATCACTCCGCCGGCGGGAATCACAGCCTGATGGTGAGCCTCTTGGATCGCATCGGCAACGTCAACGGCATCGGCGCCAAAGTCACGATTCACTACAACGATGGCCAGAACGCCCAGATCCGCGAGATCAAATCCGGCGGCGGTTACATGAGCTTCGATCCGGCCATCGCACACTTTGGCCTAGGCGGTGTCGATAAGGTCGATGAGATTCGCGTGTTGTGGCCCGACAAAACCGAGACGGTGTACAGCGGGCCGTTCGATGCCGACCGTCATTACCGAATCGAGTGGAAGAAGGGCATAGCGCCCCAAATTTGAGGCCACGCGCTGATTGGAATCGCGGAAGGATCCGCTCCCACAACCACACCAGCGACGACAGTGTATTCTTCTGTGGGAGCGGATCCTTCCGCGATTGAATCGAGTACGGTGATGATTCGGGTGAGAAATCGCGATACGAAACCCTCCCACAACCACACCAGCGATGACAGTGTATTCTTCTGTGGGAGCGGATCCTTCCGCGATTTTGTCGGGGGCGAAGAATCGCGATACGAAACCGCTCCCACAACGGCATGCGAGTCCACTGTGGGAGCGGATCATTCCGCGATTCTGTCGGGGGCGAGATTCGCGGTAAGAAACCGCTCCCACAACGGCACGCGAATCCACCGTGGGAGCGGATCATTCCGCGATTCTTAGTTGAAGGCGGGTTCAGATTACCTGATTGACTACGGCGCGGGCGGCTGCGTGGGAGCAGGGGCATCCGGCTGCGGGTTCACAAGACCCGGCGGAAGCGTCGCCCGATCGGCCAATCCCGGCGGCAGCGTCGCGCGCTTCGCCAAACCCGGGGGCAATGCTCCGGGTGCGCGGCCGCCACCGGCTGCCGGACCGCCGGCGCCAATGCCATTGCCGCCGCCATTGCCATTGCCCATGCCGCCGCCGACTTGGGCCAAAGCGGTGCCGCTCAGTGCCGCTGCCAACACACCGACAACCACGAATGAACGTGAAAACAATTTCATGTGTTCTCCTTAAGTTGATGGAACGTTTAAAAAAGACCGACGCAGGATAAGGCACGTCAAACTCCATGCAAACTCGATGGATTGCCTATGTGGTTGGTGGCGTTCCTCCCGGTAGGTCCGGCGCGGTGGGTATGACTGTGGGTTGTAATGGAAGGGTCAGTAAGTGAGAACCCGCGCCATTGAGGTTGGCAAGGCGAACGGCTGCGATTGAGCACCACTGCCACGCTGCACTCAAATCAAATCGCGGAATAATCCGCTCCCACGATGGCATGCGATCTACTGTTGGAGCGGATCATTCCGCGATTCTTCGTTCCCGTCCGCCATGGTTTCCGACAACGGCGCCAATAGCCCGCGCAAGAGTCGCTGCAACAAGCGGGTGTCCGCGGTGATGATATCCGCTTGCCCTTCCATGCCCTGCATGAAGGTGATGGGTTTGCCGTTGCGAGTGACCAGCGGCGAAGGCAGGGCGACCTCCACGGCGTAACTGCGTTGGCGCGGCACCAACGAGATGCGCCGCACTTCGCCTTGCAGCAGGCCATATTCTTCATAGGGATAGCCGTCGAGGCGAATGTGGACGCGCTGCCCGACCGCGAGCTTGCCGGCATTCTCAAGCGGGACGCGCAGTTTGCCCACCGGGTTCTCGCGAAGGTCAGGCACGATGGTCATCACCTCATCGCCGGCAGTGACCACTTGGCTGGTGCTCCAGAAGTCGAAGAACGATACCCGGCCCGCAACGGGCGCGCGCAGCGCGAACTCCTGCTCCCACCGGGCAAGATAGGCAAGAACCGATTGATAAGCCTCTTGCACCAGCGCCTCAAGCAATTGCCGCCGCTCTCGGTCCGCCGTGGCCAGTTGAACCGCGTCGCGTTGCAGGCGCACGAGGTTTACCCGCGTGGCGGCCATATCCGCCTCGAACTCCTCGCGGGCGCGTCGGATATCCAGCAATTCGGCCCGTTTGTCATCGACATCCTTTTCCGCCACCGTACGCTTGGCCCGCAGCTCCTGCAGGCGCGCTAAATCCCGCTTCGATAACGCCGCACGTTCGTCGAAGGTGCGGACCTGGCGTTGCTGGATGTCCAACATCGCCGCCGTTTCCCGCTGTTCCGCTTCCAAGGCCCGCAGGCGTTGCGCGGTGGACGCCTGGGCAAGGTAATCGACGCACTCCACGCAACGAGCCTGATAACTGGCGTAGGCTTCCTGCACCGAGCCCAAACTCAGCGTCGGACCAGCCGAAAAGCGGCAGGCGAGGGGATCGCTGCCCGACAACTGACTCTGCACTGCGAGAATGGCGTCCGGATCCGCAGGGCCTTCGAGCACCGCCAGCAACGCACCCGCTTCCACCACTTGCTGATCCACCACATGCACCTGCGCCAGTTTGCCGGTCCCGCGCGCGACAATCCGTGCAGGCGGATTCGGACTTGTCACCGTAACCGGCGCCGGCAAGGTGTCGGGATAGCGAATCCACCACGCGACGAACAACAGCGTGGCCACCGCTGCAACGATGACCGTCGTGCCCCAGCGCACCGTCCAATGCGGAACACTGCCCAACACTTCCCGGGCATAGTGACTGTGGTCTCCCAGTTGCGGGGCGGCGGGATAGGAGATGTCTCTTGGCATTGGCGTGCTCCCTTGTTTGACTATTGCCCCAGTTCGAGCTGATTTTTCACCAAAGAGTAATACGCGCCGCGGTTCGCGGTGAGTTCGCTGTGCCCGCCGGCCTCGACCACACGCCCACGCTCCAGGACCACGATCTGATCCGCGTTACGCACCGTGCTTAGGCGGTGGGCGATGACAATGACCGTGCGGCCTTCACAGAATTGCTCCAGCCGCTCGACGATCGCCCGCTCATTGTGCGCATCGAGCGCGCTGGTGGCTTCATCGAAAAATATGAAATCCGGATTCTTGTACACGGCGCGGGCAATCAAGACCCGTTGGCGTTGTCCACCCGAAAGCGTGATGCCGCTGGCGCCGATGCGCGTGTTGAATCCCTGGGGCAAGCGCTCGATCAACTCGTCCAGGTTCGCCACGTGAACCGCTCGGAGTAACCGCTCGCGGTCAATGGCCCCGGACGACTCCGACTCCGTGATATTGCGTCCGATGGTGTCGGCGAAAATATATCCGTCCTGCATGACGACGCCGCAACGCTGGCGCCATGCCGTCGCGTGGATGTCATTCAGTGCGAAGTTGCCGACCTGAATGCGCCCCTGTTCCGGCGCGTAGAACTTGAGCAGCAACTTGAGCAAAGTGGTTTTGCCGCTGCCGCTGGCCCCGACGATGGCGGTCACTTTCCCCGAGGGAATCGCCAGGTTTACTTTCTCCAGGACCGCCTGCGACTGCGGCCCGCCATAGCGAAACGTCAGGTCATCGCTGATGCGAATGTCCCGCTCATGGGGCACCAGGCGCAGCTTCGGTGCCTCATTGGGCTCCTCGTCGGCGCGGCCGTGAATCTCCGCCAGCCTGTCCAACGACAAGCGCGCATCCTGCCACGATTGAATGAACGTCGCAAAGTTGCGCACCGGAACGTTGAGTTGCCCGATCATGTATTGCACCGCCAGCATTTGACCCAGTGTCATGTGGCCATCGATCACCGCCTTGGCCGAGAGCACGGTGATTAGAATGTTCTTCAGCTCGTTGATGAAGTTGCCGCCGGCGGTTTGGCTCTGCAGTAGGGACAACCCTTGCACCGAGATGCGGAACAGCCGCACTTGAATGGCTTCCCACTCCCAGCGCCGCCGCCGCTCGGAGTTGTTCAGCTTGATCTCCTGCATGCCGTTGATCAGTTGTACGATGCTGCTCTGGTTGCCCGAGGCTTGATCGAAGCGCTGATAGTCCAACTTGGCGCGGCGCTTCATGAAGGCAAGCACCCACAGCAGATACAGCCCCGTTCCCACGACGAACACGGCGAATATCGCCTGACTGTAGAGGGCCAGCACCACGCCGAACAGCGCCACCGTGACCACCGAGAACAACATGGTGAGCGTGGAGGCCGAAAGAAATGACTCCACCCGGTCGTGATCCTGCAGCCGCTGCAGCAAATCGCCGATGGTCTTGGAGTCGAAAAACGCCACTGGCAGCCGCATCAGCTTGCGTAAAAACTCCGAGATCAGCGAGATGTGAACCCGCGAGCCGACGTGCAGCAGCAGCCAGTTGCGGAACCAGTCCACCGCGGTTTGCGACACAAACAACATCAGTTGGGCCGCGAGGATCAGATAAACGAAATTCAGATTGTCGTAGCGGATGCCGTGGTCGACGATGGTTTGAGTGAGAAACGGCAGGCCCAACAGAATGACGCTGCCCACCAGCAGCCCCAGCCACAACTGAGTGAACAGGGCGTGATGGGGACGAAAGTACGGCAACAGAAAGCGCAGCCCCCGGCGCGGTTCGGCCTCGGGCAGGTCGCGGGCATAGAAATCCGGCGTCGGTTCGAGCAGCAGCAGCAACCCCGCCGACTCATCATTGGCCGCCGCTCCGCCGAGCCAGCCCTCGCAGAACTCCTTGCGAGTGTATTTGATTAGGCCATGGGCGGGATCCGCCACGTGCACGTGCCGCCCGTCCACCCGATGGACCACCACGAAGTGACGCTGCCGCCAGTGGGCGATGCACGGTAGCGGCACTTCCTGAATGCGCTCCGGGGGAAGTTGAACCGCGAGCGACTTCATGCCCAAGCCCTCGGCCGCGTTGGCCATCCCCGCCAGCGAAACACCTTCGCGCGTCAAGTGGCATTGATCGCGAAGCGCATCCTGATCCAGCTCGCGCCCATAGTGGCGCGCGATCATGCGCAGGCACGTCGGCCCGCAGTCCATTTGATCCATCTGGTGATAATGGGGAAAGCGTTTCATGGTGCCCTCACCTCAGTGCAGTCGGTTGGCGTTCAATTTGGCGAACCGCGCGTAGTCGAACACATACTCTTGGTTGGAAAGATCCAGCCCGCATACCGCTTCATAACAGGCGTGCAGGACCCGCTCATAACAATCG
Source organism: Pseudomonadota bacterium (assembly GCA_021821045.1). Taxonomy (GTDB): domain Bacteria; phylum Pseudomonadota; class Gammaproteobacteria; order JAADHS01; family JAADHS01; genus JAKACW01. Next base: position 5,977 of record JAKACW010000080.1, on the reverse strand, counting down.
CGAAACCCCTGATAGAGATACTCGCCCTCGGGCGCCAGCAGTCCGGGCCGGGCCAGGTTCTTTAAGTCAGTGCGGAACTTCAGCAGATAGAACGCGATGCGGCCGCGAATCTCATGGCGGGCGGCGGCGTCGAAGTCGCCGTCATTCAGGCAGCGACTGAGCACCGTCACAATCATGCTGTAAGTGAACAAGCCATGGAACCCGGCGTAGAGCGTGCGCGTGTCGGCGTCGTCCGCACCGATCTCGCGCAGCGGCGTGGCGGCGTCGCGGCGCAGATAGCGGCCGTGATCCAACGTCGCTGCGTTGAAGACAACGTGCCCGCCTTGATGGGCGAAGTCATCGAGAAAGAAAATCTCCGTCGGGTTGGGCGACACATTGAGAAACGCCGTGCCGTGCACCGACAGGGTAGCGAAAGAGTTGGGCGCGTCGCTGCGGTAAAAATGAATGCGCCGGTTCGCAAGCAGCAGCAGATCCAGCATTTGCGGTAAGCGCCGAGCCATGCGCGCGATGGCCTGTTCGCACAGCGCCGCCACGCGCAAGCCTTCGTCGACCACCAAACCGGCGCGGTCGGGATCGGCGCATTCGGCCGCGAAGAACGGGCGCACGAAGGTATCGGTGTCGTGGGTTGCTTCGATCCGCCCGTCATGCATGTACCACGCGGGTCGGAAGTGTAGGTGCGCGCCGCCGCTGGTGAACGGCATGTTGTCGCCCGCGCATTCCACCGCGGCCGAAGCGAGAGGATCAAACCCGGAGAGGTAGCCGTAGCCGGGAAGATGCGCCCGACCTCGCGCGTCAGCGACCACGCGAAACCGCAGCGGTCGTTGCGCCACCGGCAGCGCCGAGTAAATGGGTTGATGCGGATCGATGTCCGCGCGCCGCGCCGTCAACCAAGCGAACAGGGCGGGCTGCAGAAAGACGTCAATATCGTTGGCATCCAATTTTTCAGTATCCGTCCGGCGAACACATCTATTTTCTGAATTTAGACGGTGGCACTCTCGCGAGCCTTTACCCACTTCAGAAAGGACTCGACGATGAAAGGCACATTTACCGCCCAAGACCGCCAACGGCATGTTGAACAGTGGCGCAAGAGCGGGCTGTCGCAACAGGCCTATTGCGAGCGTCACGGCCTGACCTATACGTCATTCAAGAACTGGATGCGCAAGCGCCCCATCGATATCGCGCCAAGCCCGCTCGTACCCATCGAGATTCGCTCTTCGAGTGACGCCGACTGGCTGATCGAAGCGACCGGTGGTTTGCGCGTCCATGTGCCGGCGCAAACGGATTCCCAGAGCCTTGCTCGATTGTTTCAAGCGCTGAGATCTGCCGATGCGGCTTGATGGGCGCCCGGCCAAAGTGTTTCTGTGCTTGCAACCGACGGACATGCGCAAATCGTTTGATGGTCTGTCGGCGCTGGTGCAAGAGCAGTTGCAGGACAACCCGTTTTCGAGTCACTGGTTCGTTTTTCGCAGCAAGCGCGGCGATCGAGTGAAAGTCCTCGCGTGGGACGGCAGCGGTTTGACATTGTTCTACAAGCGCCTCGAAGACGGTACGTTCGTGTGGCCGCAGTTGAATCGGCGCGGCGTATTCCAGATGAGCGTGGTGCAGCTCAATGCGCTGCTCGAAGGTATGGATTGGCGTCGCATCATCGAGCGCGAAACAAAAGTACCGACGCTGGCCGCATAACACTTGAATCATGCTGTGGATGCGATTAGCATCCACAGCATGCTCTTGGATCTGAATAATCTTCCCAATGATGTTGCATTGCTGCATCGCTTGGTGCGGGATCTGAGCAGTCATCTTAACGAACAGCAATCGACGCTGACGCAAACACGGGACGCCCTGCGCAGTTCGCAATCGGAACTCAAATCCAACGCCGAACGCATCGAATGGTTGGAGTACCAACTTGAGCAACTGCGCCGCGCGCGCTTTGGCAAGTCCTCGGAGAAACTCAGCCCCGATCAACTGGCGCTGTGGCAGAGTGAGCTTGATGAGCAAATCGCCGAGACCGAACAGGCGCTCGCGCAAGAACAAGACCAACCGGCCGCTCAACCCGAGCCGCAATCGCAGAACAAGCCAAAGCGCAAACCCTTGCCGGCGCACTTGCCGCGCGAAGACCATCTTCACACGCTGCCATGTTGCTCGGCGTGCAGCGGCGAGCTGAAAGAGATCGGCGAGGAAGCGGTCGAACAGCTGGACTATCGCCCGGCCAGCTTCTTTGTCCGCCGCCACACCAAGAAAAAGTATGCCTGTGGTCAGTGCGAAACGGCCGTGACGGCTGCGCTGCCCGCGCAGCCGATCGAAAAAGGCTTGCCGGGGCCGGGCTTGCTGGCCCACGTCGCCGTCAGCAAGTTCTGCGATCATCAGCCGCTGTACCGGCAAAGCGAGATTTACGGACGATCCCAGATCGATCTGCCCCGTTCGACCTTGAGCGGCTGGATGGGCCAATGCCATTGGCTGCTCAGGCCGTTGGTGAAGCGGATGCGCGAACTGCTGTTGAAAGAATCGATTCTGCATACCGACGACACAATCGTCCCGGTGCTCGATCCGGGACGGCGCAAAACCAAACAAGGTCGACTCTGGGTTTACCTCAAACCCAAACGGTTCGGTAAACCGATTGTCGTCTATGACTACACGCCCACCCGACAGAAGAGCGGGCCAAGAGATTGGCTGAGCAATTTTAAAGGCTATCTCCACGCCGACGGTTATCCCGGTTATGACGACCTCTATCGCGACGGCGCCATCATCGAAGTGGGCTGTTGGGCGCATGCACGGCGCAAGTTCTTTGAAGTGGAGCAGGCCACGGGCTCACCGCTGGCGCGCGAAGCGCTGCTGCGCATCAAGGAACTGTTCGACGTTGAAGATCAGCTTAAACAAGCCGAGGCGGACTTTGAAACCATCGCGCTGACGCGACAACGTGAGACCATACCTAGGCTCACCGCGCTCAAAGCCTGGTTCGATGAAACCTTATTGGGCCTCTCGAACAAAAGCGCCCTGGCTGGCGCCATCGCCTACGCGGTGAAAAACTGGGCCGCTTTGACCCGATACACCACCGATGGTCGACTGGCCATGCACAACAACGACGCCGAGAATGCGTTACGCGGCGTGGTGCTTGGACGGAAAAACTTTTTGTTCGCCGGCAACGACAGCGGCGGTGAACGCGCCGCTACGTTCTACAGCTTGATCGAAACCTGCAAACTCAACGGCATTGATCCGTTTGCGTACCTGCAGGACGTGCTGGCGCGATTGCCGTCTCACCCGGCAAATGCGCTTGATGAACTCCTGCCGCATAACTGGGCGGGCCAGACCGCTTAACCGCGGGCCTGTCAACCTGCGTTCGCCGGACGCTTACATTTTTCATAACACGCGGGCGCCTTGTTATGAACTAACTCGCGCACAGTGACCGCGAGTTCGACTTGCCCCGCGCGGGCATGACGCGCGATGTAGTTCATGATCTCGTTGCTGAGCATGGGCGCCTCCTTGCGCACCGCTTCGGAAAGAAGCGGCGGGGCGGCGAACACCGCCCCGCGACTTCAGGTCGAACGGTGTAGCGTTACATCACAGCGAAACTTGCGCTGAGACTGCTCAGACTACCGACCGAGGCCAGGCGGCCCCCCGTATGACAACCGGCGAGCAAGCCGCCGCTGATCTTTTCCAGCGCAGCGGTGTCGTCGATTGCCGCCGTGGTCGCTTTGAAAGATTCCAGCGAAGGTTTGCTCGTCTCTTTACGGTTAAACAACTTCATGGTGTTACCTCCTTGTTGATGACACTTCAAAAGGCGATGGCAGGGCCGCCGCCCCCGGTGTACCCGGGGCCCGATCGGAAGCCTGGATACATAGTCAGCCTAACGCCGGCTGGTCATCGACACAGGTAAAAAGTACCGTCGCAGATTGCGAAGGAGTTACTTGGCAGAAGGGCGCGCGTCGTTCAATGTGTCATCCATTCTGGGATGTCTGCTCCACTGTGAGATGCCTGGCCCACTGTGAGAGATCTGGCCTACTGTGGGAGAGATCTGGCCCCCTGTGGGATGTCTGCTCCACTGTTGGATTTCTGGCCCACTGTGGGATGTCTGGCCCACTGTGGGAGCGGTTTCCTACCGCGATTCTTCTGTTGAATCCACTCTGCGCTCAAATCAACTCTCCAAACGGCGCCCCCAATCAATCCCCCACCGCCACACTATTAATTCTCAAAAAAGTTGACCTTTCCCGCCACTCCACTATATATATAGCCGGTGGCCACTCAGGCCAGGGAACCCAAGGAAGACGGCATGGCCGCCAACGACCTCCACACGCTAACCGCGCGCCTGCGCCAATTTGCCGCCGAGCGCGATTGGGATCAGTTCCACTCACCCAAGAACCTCTCCATGGCCCTCGCCGCCGAAGCGGCCGAACTGCTCGAACACTTCCAATGGCTGACGGAAGAACAATCCGCCAACCTCCCGCAAGACAAACGCGATGCAGTCGAACTCGAACTGGCGGACATCTTCAACTACCTGCTGCGCCTCGCGGACAAACTCGATATCGATCTCGCCGCAGCGGCGGACAGAAAGATTCAGATCAATGAACAGAAGTATCCGGCGGCGCGGGTGCGGGGGAAGGCGATGAAGTATGACGAGTATGGGGAGTTTGATGGGGATGGGGGATAGGGGCGAGGTTGGTTATCGAACTGGGCAGTGTTGGTTGGTGAGGAGACGGCCGGTATCGACCCAAAGCGGAAGTTGCAAAAAGGCGGGCTCGGCATTTGGTTACCCAAAATCGGCCTCTTAGCTCTGCAATGTTGAGCAAATTGTTAAACTGAGGTGACAGTTTGGACCTTTCCGAGTTTTTGAGGGCTTTCGAATTGCGGGCACCGAACCTTATGTGGCTGCTCGGTGCAGGTTGCTCAATTTCTTCTGGTATTCCGTCAGCGGCAGACGTTATCTGGGACTGCAAGAGCCGGATCTATTGCTCAGAACTTGGTATCCCTCGAACAAAAGTCGCAGATATCAACAATCCCCAAGTCCAGAAAATCATTCAAGACCACTTGGAATCCAGGCAAATATATCCGAAAACTGAAGACGATGGCGACGAGTATACGTACTACTTTGAGAAAGCATTCGCTTCCAGTATCGACAGGCAAACATATCTAAATACACTAATGTCTAAAGCATCTCCGTCTTACGGACACTTGGTATTGGCGGGTTTGGCGAAGTTATCGAAATGCCCAATAGTCTGGACGACCAATTTCGACAAGTTGATTGAAAATTCAGTTTATGAAATCTTCGGAAGCACAAATGAGCTGGTGGTCGCGGACTTGGGTGAACCGGATAAAGCCGTCAAAAGTCTCAACTCGAAGACTTTTCCGCTGTTAGTCAAACTGCACGGTGATTTCCACTCTGACAGACTCAAGAATACTCAGCCGGAACTTAAGTCTCAAGACGAGCAGATGCGAAACGCCTTTTCCAAGGCTTGTTGTAGCTACGGACTTTGCGTCGTGGGTTATAGCGGTCGAGACAAGTCCGTAATGGACGCGCTCAAGGAGGCGGCCGGAAAACCGGGCAACTTTCCTCATGGCCTTTTTTGGTTTACACGGTCCGGGTCCGAACCTTTTGATAGTGTACGAGACCTAATCGCGTTGGCACAGAAAAATGGCATCGATGCCCACATCATCCAAACAAACACCTTCGACGAGACATTAGACAATGTACGTCGCTACCTTGGCTCCTTTCCCCCGGAAATCGAGTCAATCCTTAGCCCGAAAGCGTCGAGAAAATCCGATTCCCCGCTTTTGGGCGAATCGAGGTCCCCTCCACTTTTGCGATTGAATGCGTTAAGACTCGAAAGCGTTCCTACGATGTGCAAGTTGATTAAATGTAACGTAACCGGTCACTTTCCGACGTTCTTCCCTCGCGCGCCTCTCGCGCGTAAAACGTGAAGCCCAATTCGGCGACATTGTTTTGCAAGGGGGCGTGATGAGCAAAGGGAAACTGCGCAAGGTGTTT
>JAKACW010000136.1 GCA_021821045.1 Pseudomonadota bacterium | reverse complement strand
TGCGTGGACATCCCGTTGTCATCGGTGGACGGCACGATCAACAACCCGTTCAGCTCGAAGACGGTCGCCGGCAATTTGCCCGCTTGCGCGACTATGCCGGCCGCGGTGTCATTACGACCTCCACGTATGAGGCCCGTACGCTGGGGGTGTTCTCCGGCATGGGCGTCATGAAAGCCGCCCAACTGGCGCCCGACGCCGTTCTGCTTCCCGTCGATTTCGACGCGTACCGCCATTTTTCCCGTTTATTCAAAAGCGCCGTCGCGAACATCGCGCCGCTCATCGAAGACCGGGGCATCGACGAAATCTACATCGACTTGAGTGAACTGCCCGACGACAGTCGCACACTGGCCCAGCGCATTAAGACCGCCGTCCGCGACGCCACCGGTCTAACGTGCTCCCTCGGAATCACGCCGAACAAGCTATTATCGAAAATGGCATCCGAACTCGACAAGCCCAATGGAATCACCATTTTAAGCCTGTCGGACATCCCAACGCGGATCTGGCCTCTCTCCGTGAAGAAGATCAATGGCGTCGGCCCCAAGGCGACCGAAAAACTCGCGACCTTGGGCATCATCACCATTCACGATCTGGCACAAACCGACCCGATCGTGTTGCAGACGCACTTCGGCCGAAGCTACGGCCACTGGCTGCATGACGTCGCGCACGGCCTCGATGAAAGCCCCATCGTGACCTATTCAGAACCCAAATCCATTAGCCGTGAAAGCACCTTCGAAAAAGACCTTCACGCCCGCCATGATCGCGGAATCTTGACCGAAATCTTTACCCACCTCTGCACCCGTGTGGCGGAAGACCTACAGCGCAAGGGTTACGTAGGCCGCACTATTGGCATCAAATTGCGGTTTGATGACTTTCGCACACTGACGCGCGACGTCACCCTTCCCACGCCCACGGATGATCCCGCCGTCATCCGACGCGCGGCCGGAGAATGCCTGCGGCGAGTCGTGCTAAATCAAAAGCTGCGACTACTCGGGGTTCGCGTCGGCACGCTGTCTTCACGTGCAACGCTGCACGACATGGAATCGCCGCAGGGCGAGTTGCCGTTGACCTTCTGTTCGGATGACTCCGCGAGTGGACTCAAGACGAATAAACCAGACACGTAGAAAGACACGAGAATCATGGCCCGGACAATCGACCCTGTTTGCAGCGAAGCCGCGCGACAAACCTTACCGGGTACGTGTTCCAATCTGAAATAGCGCATCACGGTATCTGAACTGCCCCGGATTTCCCGGAGACTCCATCCTCTCAAGAAATGGAGTCTCCGGGAAGTCCGGGGCGGTTCATAATGCAGGAATAGGTTGGCCAACACCGGACTGACCACGCCGCCCTGCGGTGTGCCCCGAGTCCGTTCGACTCGGGTTCCATCCGCGTGTTGAAGCGGCGCCGTCAACCACCGTCCGATGTAAAGCATCGCCCATTCGCACTGCACATGTTTCTTGAGTGCTCGCAACAGCAACGTGTGATCGATGTGATCAAACAGACCTTTGATGTCAAACTCCACAACCCAATCGAAGCGCCAACAACGCTCGCGCGTGATGCCTACCGCATCCAACGCCGATTTTCCGGGTCGGTAGCCGTAGGAATCCGGCAGAAACGTCGCTTCAATGGCGGGTTCAATTACTTGCTTGACCACGGTCTGCGCAACACGATCCGCTACAGTAGGAACACCCAAGATTCGCTCCCCACCATTCTTCTTCGGAATGGCGACCGCTTTGACCGGATCAGGGAAGTAACAACCCGAAGACATTCGATTCCAGATCTTGTACAAGTTGCCTTTCAGATCCACTTCGAACGCATCGAGTGATTGCTGATCAACCCCGGCCGATCCCGCATTAGCTTTTACTGCTTTGTATGCCTCGTACACCGACCACTTGTCGATGGTAAATGGTTTTGTTGCACTCACACGTTTCCTCCTATTGCCAGTTGAACGTTGAATACAACGGCTCGACCCGATCCCTTTGCTCCAGCCGCATTACCAGCCTTCATTGCTACTACAGATCGGTCCGCCCCAGTGCTCCGCATTGGTATTCTCGCCTCGTGGTTTCTGCCACTTGTGCTTCTCCCTTTGCATCGGAACGACTGGTTCCCGCAGTTCCGTATAGAAGCCTGGATCAGCTTCACGCCTCCTAAACGCCGGTCGCCACGTGCCCAATAATCAGGTCTCCGGCACGCTTGTCCCAGAAGGTAGAAACGCCCCTGGTTTTGACGACAATTCTCTGAGTTACGACGCGTCATCGAAGGTTCACTTTCGTTCGTCTCTCTGATCCATACCTGCGCGAGGTGTGTCCTCTTCCGCTTTGTGCTCCAACGCTCACCACCACGACTCTTAATCGCAGCAGCTTGGAGTGGTTTGAAGCCCGCTCCTGAAAGCCGACTTCGAAGGGCCTACCTTCATCTTCTATGCAGCTTGCTCACAGTTGGTTCGTGCATATCGAACTTACCAGCTGCATGCCTGCGGCACACTTTCTACAGCGTCAACGTCGAGATAAGCTGCGCGGCGCTGCAGACAGCCGCGCAGCGCCGGTGTAATTGTTCCGCGTCAGCTTCATCTCGTTGTTGGACGACCCGCTGGTATCGTGACTTTCGTATCTATGTAAATTCTAGGCGGGGTTGGGGGTAACGGCAACCCAAAGAGAAACGGCGTCGAACCGTTTGTTTATTACCTTCGGTTTCGCGATGCGCTTTGGGAGTGTCGCGCGGGACGACACAAGCGCCCACGGTGGTTTGTTTTTCCCCATTTTGTGTTTCATCGGACGAGCACTACTCTTCCCGTATGCCGTTAGCACCGTCATTTCCTTATGCTGCCTTACGCGCTTCATCGGTCCGTGGCGGATCGTGCACACGATGAGCGTGCAATAGCGGCGGCACGGCCGCGCCCATGTGTACCGGGGCACCGCACTCGGGGCACACCGGCCCGCTTTTTCCCGTCACCCGTTGGTATAAACACTTCCAGGCGACCGGCGGTGGCGTCTGCACCGGTCCTTGCTGAAACTGTTCTCGCACCGCATTCAGCTGTTCCCGCTTGCCACCGGCGTAAAGGCCGTAGCAACGCACCACGGGCTTGCCCTTGGGCGGAACATGAGTCAGGTAGCGATCGATAAAATCGTGGGGCGCAATCTCCAGACGCGCGGGGCGCGTCTGGCCGTCATGGTGTTGCGAGAACGAAAAGGCGATCTTGTGATCCTTGAGTTGCGCCACTTGCTGGTCGCTGATCGGCCCGCCGCGCACGTAGCGCGACAGGTACGTCGCCACACCGCCGCCGTGGGCGTAACGCTCCATCACCCGCACATTCCACTTCTTGCGTCCCAGCTTGTTGAGCAGTGAGTTGAATCGAAAGCGCTCCACATCAGGTGGCAAGCAAAGCGCGCCTTTGTCCAACGCCCGCCGGATTGAAGCCAAGAACTTGCCCCGGAACACCATCATCACCACCTTCGCCGGCAAAAAGCTGTTCCGTCTCGGCGTTCGCCAGGCGCCCAGCTCATCCACGCCCCCTTCGCTGACAAGGCAGTGAATATGCGGATGCAACGACAACGACCGCCCCCACGTATGCAACGCCAACATAAATCCCGGCAGCGCGCCCAAGTGCGCGGCTTGCTCGCACAGTTGCATCAGCGTCTCGCGCACCGCGCCAAAGAGCACATCGATCATGCCCGTTGTGTTGAAACGCCACAGCCCATGAAACTCATGCGGTATCGTAAACACAATGTGCCGATGCGACGTATTGAGCAGCAGCGCCTTTTGCTTTTCCAACCACCGTTCCGCCTGGATAAACTGACATTGCGTACAACTACGGTGGCGGCACGAGTTGTACCACACGCCCAGCGTGTGACCGTTCTCGCAGTGTTGCGCGTGCCCACCCAATGCCGCCGTGCGGCATGCCATAATCTTGTTCGCCGCCGTGTAATGATGCTTGGGCAGCTTCTTGGTCTGGGCGTAGTCGGAAAAGTGAGACTGGAAAAGTTTTTGGAGTGTTATTCTCATTCACAGCAGTGTACAATACTGTAAACAAGAACAGCTATCCTTTATCCGCAGTGCTCTCCCGGCGTAGCCGGGCTCGTCCAACGTTGCGTTAAGCGGACAGTGTGACGGAGCGGCTTTTG
>JAKACW010000079.1 GCA_021821045.1 Pseudomonadota bacterium | reverse complement strand
AGCAACGGCTGCGGTCATTGTCTCAGGTGGGATCGTGACTTGCTCCACCGCAATGGGTTCTGCCATCTCCGGAGCAGCAGCGACTTCCACCGGATCCAACGCTAAGGCGTCCTGCGCTTCAGGCGTATGCGCCTCGACTATCGGCGCGTCCGCTGCGGCGCTTTGGATTTGCGCCATATCGTCCGCCATCTCAGCGCCGAGAGCCCCATCTTCAATCGCACTGTCACCCTCGTCATGACCGATAGCGCCGACAGCCGCCAACGGCGACTCATCACCAATCGCAGGTTCGTCGCCGGCGGTTTGAGTGACGAACAGCGTCGGCGCCAGCGGAATCAGCAGCGGCCAAAGCCGGCTGGCGCCCACCGCCAGCGATCCGACCAGCACCACGGACAACACCCCCAGGCGCAGCAGCTTTTTCTTTGCCGCGTCGTCCTTGACCGAATGCAAACCGGCCAGCACCGGCTTGGCGGCCGGCTGGCTCTTCACATCCGACACGCGGCTTTCAAGGTCCGCGAGCATTTTATTGATGAGACTCATGCCAATTCCGTTAGATCATGCTGCCGAAAACGCCCGCAGCCAAGGCCGCTCCCGCCATTCCGGTGGCGAGCAGGCGGCGTGTCCATAATCGCCGTCGAAAAACGCTTGAGGTGGACTCCGTGTCGAATACCGCCAATCGGACATGCCGGGCCCGCACGCGCTGCGCGCCCTCACCATAGGCCGACGCCAGCGCCTTGTGAGCCAAAATATTCACCAGGCGCGGCACACCGCCGCTGGCCACGAACAACACCCGCAGTGCGCGCCGCGTGAACAGTTCATCTTCGCCGCGGCCCGCCACGGTCAAACGGTGCGACACATAGCGCGTCAACTCGTTCCGGGTCATGGGGCGCAGGTGACAGGAAAACGCAATGCGCTGGCGTAGCTGGCGAATCGACGGCTCGCGCAATTTGACGTCCAGCTCCGGTTGTCCGAACAAAACGATTTGCAGCAGCTTGCGCTTTTCGGTTTCCAAGTTGCTCAGCAAGCGCAGTGCTTCGAGCGATTCCAAGGGCATGGCGTGAGCCTCATCGAGGCAAACCACCACCGTCCTCTGCTGCCGCGCGAATGTGTCGATCAGGAAGTTGGTCAGCAGCTTCAGAATCTGGTGTTGATTGACGTCCGGCGCATACTTGACCCCAAGCTCATCGGCCACAGCGAGCAATAGGGTCATGGGTTCCATGTACGGATTGGGCACGTAGGCCGTGACGAACTGATCCCGCAACAGGGCGAGAAACGTCCGGCACAACAGCGTCTTGCCCGTGCCGATCTCACTCACCACCTTGGTAAAGCCTTCGCCGCTGCGCACAGCCAGCACCAGCGTGTTCAGCGCTTCCCGCATTGAGGGGTGATCATAGAAAAACTGTGTATCGGGCGTCAGCGAAAATGGCGTGGCGTGTAAACCGAAATGGGCGTTGTACAGTCCGCTCACCCCGCTCACCAGCGGGTTGGCCTGCGCCGCATCCTCCATCGTGACTTGCCAGTACCGGTTCATCGCTTGGGCACCTCCGCGATATCCAAGAACCGCTGCCGCGCCTCTTTGGTCACTTGCCGCCACTGATCTCGCTCATTGACCACCGTCGGCTTGATCAGGATAACGAGCTCCTTCTTGACGCGGGTTTGCTGCTTGTGCTTGAACAGACCGCCAACGATCGGCAGATCACCCAACAAGGGAACCGAGGCTTCATCCTGGGTGGACACTTCTTGCATCAGCCCGCCGATCACGACGATCTGCCCGCTGGCGGCGCGCACGACGTTGTCCGACTCGCGCACGGTGCTAAGCGCGGTTGGCAACACAAAACTCCCCCCCGCCACCACGAAGCTCTTGGTTTGCTCGGTGACTTCACTGATGGTTGGATGGATGTGCAACAGAACGTTGCCGCTGTCGTCGATTTGCGGCGTAACGTCAAGGGAGATGCCTGAAAAGAACGCCTCGAGCTTCACTTCGACCTGGGTTTGATTGCTGTTACTATCGTTTGTGTCGTCGCTGCTGTTTTTCACTTCCGTCGGAAAAAACTCGTCGCCGCCGATTTTGATCAGGGCCTTCTGGTTGTTCACCGTGGAGACCCGCGGGCTCGACAACACATGCACCTCACCCTGGCTCTGCAGCAGCTCAAGAAACGCCGTGAAATTGTTTGTGTTGAACGCGACGGCGAAGACGCCGCCCAGGGCCGAGGTCACCGTGGAATCCATCGCCGCAAAGTTGTCCGGATCAAGCCGCGTCAGCCCGCCGGCGATCTCGCTGCGGTCGGTGCCGTCGAGAATCGACCCGCCGCCGATCTGGCTGGCGACGATGCGTGAATTGGCGTCCCGATGGTGCACCGCCGCCCAGTTGATGCCCTGCCGATAACCGTCATTCAGACTGACTTCGACGATCTTCGCCTCCAGCATCACTTGTCGGCTCACCGTAGCGTGGGTCTGCCCAAGATAGGCCTCCACCAGGTCCAATTCCGGCGGCGTCGCCCGCACCACCACCATGCTCGACTGCGGATTGACCACCACGACCCGGCCATCGTCAGCGCCGATGAGCGACTCCAACGCGGCCTTGAGCTCCTTCCAGAAATCCGCCTCGACTTCCGTGGTCACGCTTACGCCCTTGGAGCCCGACCCCTTGGACAGCTCCGCCGCCGACGCGCTGGTTCCCGACGATCCCTTGCGAATGAAGTTAAGATAATTCACGCTGAAAATACGCGTGCGCATGCCCTTGCCATAGATCTTGATCCGATCGCCTTCGCGCTCATAACTGTAACCGTGCATGTCACGCAGCGTGTTGAGCGCCTCCATGAACGTCACGTTTTTGAGATTGACGGAAATGTTGCCGTCAAGCGCAGGATCAAGCACCACGCTGTAGGGCGATCCCTGAGCCAATCCGATGAACACCTCCCGCGCCGGCGCGTCTTGCGCCGCGATGTCAAAGCGCTTGTCAGCGTTGATCATGTCGCGTTTCACGGCGGGAACCGCCATGGGCGGCAACAGGGCTTGCATCACATCCGCCGGCACCTCAATGCCGCCCGGCCCCGTGGGTTGGGCTTCGGCCATCGTCTCTTTGATGCGCTGCTCGGCTGAACCCTCCAGGGGCGAAGGCGTCGTGGCGCAGGAGCTCAGCATGATGAGAACCGCCAGCGCGCCGCAAATTGACAATCCGTTTTCAAGTTTCATAGCACGTTACCGTTGCTTAACGATTTGCGATCCGCCGAGGGTCAGTAACCGGCGTTCTCTGTCCTTTGCCACCATGACGCCGTCGGGCTGGATACTCTCCACCCGCACCCCCTCGATATAGGCCCCTTCGCTAACGCGCTGTCCGTTGATGATCGCGTAACTGCTGCCGGGCCCCAACATAATCGACTGCAATTTCAACTTCCCCGGTTTCGCCGTTTGCGCACCGGCCGCCGGTTCCGCCGCCGCGACATAAGGCCGGGTTGGGTCGGGAAGATCGGCGAGATCATCCGCGCCGGCTACACAAGCCCACGAAAGGATCGCGACAACCACACTAAAACCGTACTTCATGACACCTTGAACCACGCGGCATCGGTGCTCAGGGTGTGAAACTCCACCGTCACCGTCGACAGCGGATATTCGCTCGATTCCAACGCCATCGCATCCCACATCACCCGCCAGGGCAGCGCCTCCACCGCACGCAGATAGCGCACGACGTCAACGTACCTGCCTTGCAACGTTACCCTAATGCTGTGGCGAAAGACTTCCTGTTGCGCAACCATCGGGTCACCGTCGGCCAGGGCGCTCGGGTTACTTTCGCCCTCCAGCACTTTAGTAATGAGGTCCTTTTTTTTAGGCTCGCTTGCATTGGTCGGAGCATCACTCCCAACCGGGCTCGGCGGCGATTTCCTCAGCGCAATGACCGGCAGGTTCTCGATGTGCTGGATTGAGACAGACTTGTGCGCCAATAGCATTCCGCCTAACACGTCCATGATTTGGCGCGGCCCCACTAAGTTTTTCTCGACTTCCCGGGTCGCGCTCTCTTCCTCGACAAGCCGCACTTGCGCCTCTCCGAGCTCGTCAAGGACTTGTTTTCGCACAATCTCCGGGTCGTCGCGATACAGATTGGCCAGCGCGGCGCGCATCTGCTCCGTGCTGCGATACTGTCGATCCGTCGTATCCTTCAGCTTCTTTTGGTATGCGGTCATCGGCGTGACCAGCAGGTTGTCCGCGAGGGTGTATACCAAAGCCAACCCACCCAGCAACACAAGGATCTGCTCATTGGGTTTGCGCCCGTAGAACCAGTTTCGCAGTTGGTCCATCACCGCGCTCATGGCTGCAATCCGTCAAGTTCTTCGGTGGTCACGCGGAACTGGACCTTCCCGCCCGCTGCGGCGACCTTTTCATCCGCCGCCGAAAGTCGGAAGCCGCGAAACTGGATGCCGTTGAGTTCGGGCTCAAAATTGAGTCGCGACAAGTATTCCGTCACCAACTCCGGTCGAGTACTGGCACCGTCGAGCTCAACCGCCCGGGTCTGATTGGAAATGCCGATTCCAGTCAGCCACATGCCTTGCACGTGTTGACGCGCCATGGCGATGAGAAAGTCAGAAAAGCCGGGACTGTCTTCGTCCAGGTAGACTTCCAGCGCCTTGCGACGGGCCTGTAGTTCCTTGATTCGGTTTTCCAGCGCCTCCAGATTGCTTCCTTCGCTTACGCCTTCGGCCGCCAGGATCTTGGCCGTGAAGGCGCCCACTTTGGCGTTGAGTTCGCTGAACTCCGTGTTGAGACGCACCAGTTCACTCTTCTGTGTCTGAATCTGATAGGCAATCAATCCAACGTACCCGGCGATACCGAAGACGGCCAAGCCCGCCAGCACGGCAAAGCTGTTTGCCTTATTGCCCGCCGTACGTTTCTCGGCCAGTTCGTCGCGAAATAGATTAATGTTTTGCGCCGCCATAATTCGCCTCAGTGTGCCTGGCGCAGCGCGGCGCCAAAAGTCAAAAACGCCTTCACGGCCACGTCCCGCGGCACTTCGCTCGGCCAGCGGGCAAGTGTGTTGAGATCCATCACTTCCACCGCGAGGGCGAGGCGCTCGGCGAAATTCAACTCCCAACCCATCAGCTCCGTCGGCAAAGGACCAAGATACAGCCGCTCGATAACCGGCTGTTTGAAATGGCTGGCGTAGTAGTCTAAGCTGCGGCGCAACTCGACGACGATGCGGTCCACATACTCGCTTCGATCGGCCGCCTCCAGCAATTCCCCCAAGCCGACGTTGAAGGTGCGGCTCAAGTGCAGCACGTCGCCCTTGGAGATCGTCAGGAACCCCACGGTTTGGTTGAAATAGAGACACGCCACGCCCTTATCGCGGTTGGGCAGAATAGCCGCCACGTTGCGCAGCGCCATCTCCGGGATGTCGATGATGCGCAGATTCGCACCGGCATCAATAACCGTTTTAATGCGCTTGCGCAGCGCTTGATTCTTCGCCGCCACCACATAGCACTGTCCCGAGTCGTTGGTGTCGTGGGGGCCAGGGAAGCCGAACACATCCAAAGTCGCGTCCATCACGTCGAAATCGAGCAAGTCTTTCACTTTCCAACGCAGGGCCTCGGCCATTTCCTCAGCCGGAACGTCCACCGTCTCACTCACCAGCAGGCGATAGTCGACAGGATCAATAACAGTCGCGCACTGTTGCTTCTTGAGCTTGTGCGTACCCGCCATGTCTTTCAAAATCTCCTCGAGCGACTCGCCGTACCCCCACGGGCGATATTCCCAGTCCAACACCTGGGGCGGCGCGCTCTTTGTGCACTGGGCGCAAATCAAACTGACCCCGTCGGGATGCATCCCGATAGCAGCCACGGCGTTGGATCCGCCTTTGCGTCTAATCAACTTCATGACTTAACGTCCCCTGCGCCCCCTAGGCGCACTTCAGCCCGCGCGGCTGTAACCGCGCATAGATTTTTTCGGCCACAGGACGGAGTTTCTTTAAATAAAAAGAAGAAGTTGTTTGAAAACTGGGTATTGCGCGGCCTGTTTCGGAATCAATAGCGACTGCGCGGGTTTAAGGTGAGGTTAAGGAAATTTCGTCGACCCAGATCCAAACTCGGTCGAACTTGTTCTCGCTCAACTTGAATCCAACCCGTAGCCGGTCGTAGGACCGATTCGGCGTCAGATTCGCCGTACCTGTCGCGATATGCCAGGCGTTATCTTTCGCCTTTGTCGTATCCAGCCACAGCGTCTGAGTGCGATTCGAACCGGACTCCGCCAAGACCAATTCCACCTCCTGCGCGTCCGCCTTGCTGCCAGAATAGAACTTCTTATACGCAATCGAAAATTGAATTGTCCCGAAGACCGCCGAGTCGATTGCGGGAATGCTGTGTTCCCGATACCCTTCGAACTGGTCATCTTTACCAGCGGTGTTCGTCGCCATCAGCATGGAACCCCCACTGCTCCCGGCGCACGACCCGCCCGAACAGTTTTCCGAACTATAGCCAGTCGAGCCTTTTGACTTTTTCAGCGTTTCGATCCAGACCTCGTCGAAGCTTCCGGGAGCTGGAAATGGCGGCAACGCTGGGAACGGCTCATAAAAGCTGTACGTCGTTGGGCCTCCGGGCGTGGTCACACCGGTCAGCGAAGTAGCCGCCATACCCATATTGGCATCGACGGTGACCCGGCAGTTTGCGCCTTCCAGCGCACCCGCCGTGACCGCAAACGTGCCGCCGCCGAAACTGTGCGGCCCGTCGCCGCCCAGCGCGGTGCACGCCGTGCCATTTTTGAACTTGTAGAACGCCCGCTCCAACCCTGCCTCCGCCAACATACGCACTTCCAGATCACGATTGGACAAGCTCGCATCGGTCACCTCGGAACTGCCCATATCCAGCGAATACACCACCGCCGCGCCGACGATGAGCACGAACATGATCGCTACGGTGATCGCTACAGCGCCGCGTTGGCGTTGGGGGGCTGCTGGGCAATTGCGCATCACGGCTTTTCCCTCAACGCAACGCGAATGCGGCGCGGAAACATCGCCACGCCGTTATCGAGGGTGAAGTTCGCTTCGACGTAGCGCACTTGGGAAGCGACAGTGGCAGCCGTTTGGCCGTCAGCCTGGTAGTAGCTGAACGTGAGGTTGCTGAGCTGATCTGTCAGCGGAGTGGCGAATCCGACCGAGTTATAGGTCAGCTGCATGTTGCCTGCGCTGGAATTGACAGTGACGGTCTCGCCGTCGGTCTTAACGAAACGAAACTGCGACGACGTGAGCGACGTAATGTTATAGCTCGCGCCGGTGTATTCCGTCTGGCGAATCTCCCATGCCAACCGGTCGGCGGCATAGCGGGCCTTGCCCAATGTGGCGAGCTGTTTGCGGCCGGTTTCGTAAGCTTCGACGCCGCCGCTCAATAGTTGCGCGCCGGTGGCGCCGATGATGCCGATGATGACGATGACCATGACGAGTTCGAGCAGCGTAAAGCCGCTTTGTGCTCCGTCGAATACGCGAATCGCCCGTCTCTTCGAACAAGGCGCGCCGGACAGCGTATTTACTACTCGTGGATTCATAGCCCTAGTAATTCGCCAGTAGAATCTGCGATTCGGCGAGCGTATTGCCGTTGCGCGTCACACTGACGACGACGTGCTTGCATGTGGCCCCGGCGGGACACGGCGCCGCGGTCGTATTCGTCACCGTTACCTGGGGAGGATTGTAGCCACTGGTCGGGGGAAAGATGCTGCAACTGCTGCTGTTCACGTTGGCAAAGCCGTTCACTGTATCGCGCCGCGACATTACGATGAATTCGCTGCACTCTTGCACCATGGACTTGGCGACCGACAGCTCTTCGCTCAACGCAACCGCTGTGCCCACGTTGGCGAAACTGGACATCAGTGTTACGGCGGCGATGGAGAACACCACGATCACCATGATCAGCTCGATGAGGGAGAACCCGTCCGCCCGGCAATGAGCAATGCGCGCGTTCATGACGTCACCACGAACCCCGTTACGGGCTTCACCGTAACCGTCCGCGATAAGCTGTCCGCCGACAGTGTAAATACGCGATCCGCCGTGAGCAGTGCTGCGCCGTTGACGGGGCGTCCGGCTTTGTCGAATTCAGTAGCGAAACCGGAAATGGTAACGCCGTCGCCCAGCGTCACGATGAACGGCGCGTTGTCGGTCGGATTGGTTACGGTATCGCCGGGATTGGCGCACGGCGCACTGCCGGTACCGTCGACGCAGACAACGGAATAGCTCCCGCCGTTTGGAACAATGCGCAGGGCTACGCCCCATGCGCTAGCGAGTGCTTGGATGTGCCGGATGTTTTGGGCGAGGAGTTCGGTTTGTTGGTTGATGGCGAAGGTGGAGATGGGCTGGAACCGGGTGACAAACGCAGCGGCTAGCACCCCAATGAGTAGAATGCCAACAACAAGCTCTACCAATGTAAAACCTCGCTGTCTCATACTCATACTTAGTCATGCTGCCTAAGGAAAATAAAACGCGAGGACCGTTTCCGACCCTCGCGTCTCGGCCGCTTTGCCATATTTCGCAAAGCGCAGGGAGAACTTACATTATTGAACGTCGCAAATGAAGTCTGCGGCTGTTGTGGCCGCGGTTGCCGTGCAAGCGCCGGTCGCCGTTGCGGACGTCAGCAGTGTGACTTTGAATTCCTTCGGGTCGCCAACGCCGCCGAGACCGTCGTCCGCTGTCGAGTTCGCGTCGAAGTACAGCCCGTAAGTCGCGCCAGTCCCGCCAAGCGTGCCGCCATCAACCGAAGCCGCAAGATCGGTGGCGGACGGCCAGCTGCCCTTGTTCTTCGCTAGATTGATCGTCACCGCACTCTTCGCCGCGCCGCGAATACCGGCTTGGACACCTTCGACAGCACTATCCTTCACATTCAAAAACTTCGGCGCAAACGACGCCGCCAAAATACCCAAAATTACGATAACCATGACCAACTCGATCAAGGTAAAACCAGCTTGCTTATTCATACTTTCCTCCAAACGAATGGACTTACACATCAGGTCGACGTAGCGACTCCCAGCCCGCGTCGTCCTAAACTTTTTTGAGTCCATCCGTGAACTGCAACCTTAGTTCGGCCCGTAGGCCACCCAACACTTTCCAGCCAGGTCATCGGTAATTGGGGACGTAAGCTTTAGCTTCGAGCAGTTATTTCTGTGTCATTTTTGTATGAAATGGTGCGATCGGCGAAAATCTGTGACGCAGTTCTCACAATTTAAAAGGATGTGAAGGCGTTTCCGCGGACAAAACGTGAGGTGAATCTCGGTTTTTTTTGCCGGTTCTTTACCGCTAGTCCCGCGGAAACAGTGGGGTCGCGTTGGTTCGAAAAAGGAATCGCGGTCAAAATCCTTTGCCACGGCGGCGGCGACAGGCGCGGTCTGCTCGGCGCGCGGTCAATTTCCGTTAGTGTTTCTTCGCCTGATCGATCATGTCCCACATGGGCATGAAAATACCCAGCGCAAGGACCAACACCATCGCGCCGATGGTAAAGATCAGTATGGGTTCGATCGCCGCGCCGAGATTGACTACCAGGTGATCCACCTCCCGCTCGTAGAAGTCGGCCACTTCTTCGATGAGGTTGTCCAACTCGCCGGTTTCCTCGCCGATACGTATCATTTGCAGCACCAAGGGCGGAAACAGCCCCGTCGACTCAGCCGCCACGGCGATGGCAACGCCTTGCGCAAGTTTATCCTGCATCCCGTGAATGCGAGACTCGATATAGGCGTTGTCGACGGCCCGCGCCACCATGGGCAGACCCTGCACGATAGGCACGCCGGCTTTGGTGGTCAGGGCCAGTGCGCGAGAAAAGCGGGCCAGGGTTGCCCACATCATGATGTTACCGACCAGCGGAAGCTTGAGCTTGATGGCATCCCACTGGAAACGTCCAGCCGTGGTTTTGGTGTACACAGTGAAGCCGTAGTAGGCGCCCGCCATCGCCGCTATCATGTACATCCAGTATGCTTTAAAAAAGGCCGAACTGGCCATGAGCATTTTGGTCGCTAAAGGAAGCTCGGACCCCATCTTGCTGAACATGGCCGCAAAGGTGGGAATGACTTTGATGTTTAGAACAAACATCGCGATGACGATGGCGGTGATAACAATCATGGGATAGCGCAACGCGCCTTTCACCTTACTGATCGTGTCATGCTCCTTCTGCAGAAATTCCGCCATGCTCTTGAACACATCAGGCAAGTGCCCCGTGCCCTCGCCCACCTGAATCATGTTGACGAACAAGCGCGAGAACACATTGGGATGTTTCTCCGCCGCCGCCGACAGGTCCGATCCCGCGTTGAGACTGCTTTGCATGGATTTGAGTACGCCGCCTAAAGTTGGATTGACGGTGGCCTGAGCCAACCCCTGCAGCGCCTGCATGATCGGCACACCCGCTTTCAACATGGTATACATCTGCCGGCTAAAAAAGATCTTGTCCATGGGTTTGACTTTGGCCTTGGACATGCCGCTGAACATGTCTTCTACGTTCTTGGCGGGCTTCTCCGGCGTGATCTTGGTGGGGGTAATTCCCGAACGCAGCAATTGCTCGGCGAGCTTATCGGGCGCGCTGGCTTCCAGCACGCCGGTGACGGCTTGGCCCTGGCGATTGCGGCCGTTGTATTTATACAGGGGCACGGCTATTCATCCACACCGTAGGTGACGTGCAGCACTTGATCCAAGGTGGTCCGGCCAGCAGCGGCCAGGGCAAGTGCGCTCTTGCGCAAAGTCTGATAGTTGGGCTTGGCCCGCGCCACACGACTGAACTCCTGCATGTTGCCGCCTTGCAGCACCGACACCAACTCATCATCGATTTCCAGCAGTTCGTACACCGCGACGCGGCCGTGATAGCCGGAACGGTTGCAGTGATTGCAGCCTTTGCCAATCTTGTAGTCGTATTGCAGGGCTTTTTCTCCGAGGCCGGAAATCACCAGCGCTTTCTCGGCCTCGCTCAGTTCATAGGTTGTGGCACAGCGATCGCACACCTTTCGCACCAAGCGTTGGGCGATGATCCCGCGCAGCGCGGCAGCGATGAGATACGGCTCGGCGCCCATATCCACCAATCGCATGGCGGTGGCCACCGCATCGTTGGTGTGCAGACTCGACAGCACGAAGTGACCAGTGATGGCGGCGCGCAAACCGATTTCGACGGTTTCCTGGTCGCGCATTTCGCCGACGAGAATGACGTCCGGATCCTGGCGCAAGAACGTGCGCAGGACGCGGGCGAATGTGAGATCGATCTTCGGGTTGATCTGCACCTGCACGATGCCGGGCAGTTTGTACTCGACCGGATCTTCGGCGGTGAGTATTTTCACTTCCGGCGTGTTCAACTCCGACAGCGCGCTGTAGAGGGTCGTGGTCTTACCGCTACCGGTGGGGCCGGTCACCAGCACGGTGCCGTTGGGGCTGTTGATGAGCTTCTTGAAGCGCTCCAGCAATTTCTTCGGCATGCCGATTTTGTCGAGGCCAAGAATACCGGTATTCTGGTTCAGCAAACGCATGACGGCCGATTCGCCGTAGGTCACCGGCAAAGTCGACAAGCGGACGTCGACTCGCTTGCCGCGCACGTTAACTTGAAATCGGCCGTCCTGGGGTAGACGACGCTCGGAGATATCGAGCCCCGCCATAAGCTTCAGCCGGGAAATCAACGGCACACCGACGCGCGCGTCCGTTGTGGTTTGCACGTGCAGCACGCCATCTTGGCGCAGCCGGATGCGTAGCTCCTTCTCGCCGGGTTCGATGTGAATATCCGAGGCGTTCACCTGGATCGCATCGTCCATCATGGACTGCAGAAACTTCACCACCGGCGCTTCGGATGCGTCCCCGGACGCGATCTGCTGGGCCAGGTCGTCGGCGGGCTTTTGTTGCGCCACGCCTCCGCCCAGTTCCGCCGCCAAGCCGGACATTTCGGCGGTTCGGCGATACTGGCGATCGATGGTCTGATAGAGGTCGCTCTCTTTGACGACCATTAGGAACAGCGGGCGATTGAGCAACCGGACGAGTTCGTCGTAGGCGAAGATGTCCGTCGGATCGGCCATTCCGATCGTTAGGCCGTAGGGGGTGTCCTCGATGGCGACGACGCGATAACGCCGGCTGTAGGTTTCCGGAATGAGCTGCACCACTTCCGGTTTGAGCTTGAACTGCGAGAGATCGATGTAGGGCAGATTGAGCTGCCGGGCCAGAAAGTGGGCGAGCTGATCCTCGTTGATGATGCCCTGGTCGATCAGTTCGCGCCCGAGCTTGCGCCCGGATTTCTTTTGCCCCGCCAGCGCTTGATCCAATTGCTCTTTGGTAATGACACCGTGCTCAATCAATAGATCCCCAAGCCGCATCTTTTTACTCGGACGCGGCGTCGGAACAGCGGGATTGAGTTCTACGGTCATATCGAACAACCGGTCCAAAAACCAAGCGAACGGACAACTGCCAGCCACCCGAATGAAACCATCGCGGCAATCACTCGAGCCTCGGCCCCTAAAGCGTTGTATCGGAAACCGGAATGTGAATCTTGACGAAGTCTAGCGAGAAAGCCCAAGAATCCCGCGCAAAAACCAAGCCGTTAGATTAATCGGGGGTCAGGCCTCCGACGAAGCCGCTGCGTTCGGGGTCAGACCCCCAACTAAATCGACACCGACCCCTAACGAAATCAAGCACGTCGAGTCCGCTGGGGGTCAGACCCCCAGTTAATCGGCTTAATCGGAGGCCTGACCCCCGGTTATTGGGGGTCGAGGGCGTGGCTGAGTTCGTCGGCCATTTTTTGCAGCGCCTTGAGTGCCGGCGACGTGTTGTCCTTGATGGTCGAGAAGAGTTGATCGTAGGCCTTGCGGGCATCGCGCAATTGCCATTTGAGTTCGGAGATCATCAGTTCCATTTCGCAGATGACTCGGCCGTCCTCCGGCGCCAGTGTTTTGCCTTGACACTGGCTTAGCCATTGCCCCATTTCCTCAGTCAACAAGCCCGATCGGGTAACAACCGTTTCGATCTGTTTCGTGATGGCCTTCATGCGCTTCAATGCGTCGCTTTCCTGCATCGTTCCGAGCACCCCGGTCAACGTCTCGAGAAAGGAACTGACCTTGGCCAGTTTCTGCCAGCCCCCTTCCACTGCGCTGAGCGTCGTTCCGTCGCCGCGTTGCGCGCACTCGTCCAAAGTCGGCGGCACGCCACCGCCCCGCAACATTTCCATCACAGCGCGGTAAACATCGTCGCCGAAGTTCAGCGCATTGATGTTGAGCGTCGGCATCATATCGGCGAGGTTGCGCTTGTCGCGCTCGAAGCGGCCGATGCGCACGGCTTGCATGGTATCCGCTAGGCCGACAATGCGGCCCAAAAGGGAAATTCCATCGCCGAAAATCCCCGCCGGGTAACCCAGTCCGTGCCCCCGTTCGTGGTGCTCCACAATCGCCCGCAGCACATCGCCGCTCGCGGAGGATGTGCTCTGCAGAATCATTTTGCTTACGATGGTGTGACTCTGCAGCGCCCGCCACTCCGCCGGATTGAGTTCTTCCGTCTTGTGGACAATGGCCGGATCGATATGCAGCAATCCGAGATCGCGACACAGCGCGGCGACGAAGGCATCGGTGACGTCGCCGCGGCTGCAGCCGTGCACCCGAGCGATCAACGCCGCCAACCACGCGCCCAGCAGCACGCCGTCGAAACTCTGGGGATACTGGTGTTTGAACACGGTGAGCTTTTGCGCGGTCACCGGATTGATGGCGTAGGAGCGAACGATCGCGTCCAGTTCAGGCCGCAGCTTCAGCGTTTCCGAAATGATTTGCACGTCGAGGTACGTACCGAGCAAACGGCGAAACTCCTCGGCCAATGTATCGCGGTTCAGCGTGCCATCCACGCTGACCTGACTGGCAAGCGATTCGGCGAGCTGATGTTTCTTGATCTTAGCGTAGACGGACTTGTCGAGCCGCGCGCCGGCCTTCATCACCAGTACGCCGCGCTCGTTGTAAATGTCACCCGTGGATACGACTGCGCGAGTCTCGTTTACACCGGCGAGATGATTCGCGTAGTGCTCATCACCGTGGTGCGCCTGAGAATTTACGCTCGCGTGAGGCGAGACTGCTTCAACCATTGCTTCTTCCAAAAACGTAGATGGACCACATTCGCCGCCACACGGCGGACTTTGCGGTCGCGCGTCGACCGAGGGTTATCGACCGGTCGCGGAAAGCTGAAAACAGCGGCGGAGTGGGCAATTACCGCTTGGACCGCCGACAGCGACCCGCTGCTAACGCGGCGAATGTTATTGCATGTTTTTCATAGCAGTGGATAGGGTTATTCAGCGACCATCCGGCACGCGCGGCGTTTCGAATCAGCAATCGCGATCTCGTAGTCCCGTTAGCGCGACTCTGCGCAATGTAATGCGTTGATCGCTACCCAAAAAATGCATTTTGGGCTACCATTCCGCGCTTACGCTATAAGGACACAGGAAGCAAGCATGGCCAGCACGCACAACAGTTTCAACACCCAGTCCCAACTGACTGTCGGCGGAACCACCTACAAATATCACTCCCTGCCGGCGCTGTCGGCCGCCCACGTGGGCCATGTGGAAAAACTCCCCTACTCCATCAAAGTCCTGCTGGAAAACCTGCTGCGCCACGAGGACGGCAAGGCCATCACCCGCGACGATATCGAGGCGCTGGCCAACTGGGATGCCAAGGCGACGCCCGATCGCGAAATTTTCTTCATGCCGGCGCGCGTCATCCTGCAAGACTTCACCGGCGTACCGGCGGTGGCGGACTTAGCCGCCATGCGCGGCGCCATCAAACGCTTGGGCGGCGATCCGAACAAGATCAATCCCTTCACGCCGGCCGATCTGGTGATCGATCACTCGGTGCAAGTCGATCAGTACGGCAGTTCAACCGCCTTGGCGCACAACGCCCATCGCGAGTTCGAGCGCAATCACGAGCGTTATCAATTCCTGCGCTGGGGCCAAAACGCCTTTCGCAATTTCAATGTGGTGCCGCCCAACAGCGGCATCGTGCATCAAGTCAATCTCGAATACCTGGCCCGTGTGGCCATGACCTCGAGCGGCCCCGACGGCCAGTGGGTCTATCCGGATTCCGTGCTGGGCACCGATTCCCACACCACCATGATCAACGGTCTGGGCGTCATGGGCTGGGGCGTGGGCGGTATCGAAGCCGAAGCGGCACTGCTCGGCCAACCCAGCTCCATGCTGATTCCCCAAGTGGTGGGCTTTCGATTAGAGGGCGCGCCCGCGCCGGGCTGCACCGCCACCGACATCGTGCTGACCATCACCCAGGTCCTGCGCGCTAAAGGCGTGGTAGGAAAGTTCGTCGAGTTCTATGGCCCCGGTCTGGCGCATCTGTCGCTGGCCGATCGCGCCACCATCGCCAACATGGCCCCCGAGTATGGCGCCACCATGGGCTTCTTCCCTGTTGATCAAAAAACGGTGGATTACTTGCGGCTCACCGGCCGCGACGATCGCGTGCCGCTGGTGGAAGCCTATTACAAAGCGCAAGGACTGTGGTACGACGAAGAACAAACCCGGCCGGTGTATTCGGACGAAGTGGTATTCGACCTCTCCGGCGTGGAGCCGTGCCTCGCCGGTCCGTCGCGACCGCAAGATCGCATCGCCCTGTCGGATGTGCGCACCAGTTTCCGCCGCTGGCTTGCTTCCCATTACAAGAACGAAGCCGCCCAGTTCGAGAAAGAAGACATGACCCGCTGGATGGCCGAAGGCGGCAGTCCGGTGATGATCGCGCCGGAATTGGCGGCCACTCACCCGGATGAAAACATGGATGTATTCGGCACCTGCATTCCCGTGCGCCAACCCGACGGCGTGTCTTACGCGCTATGTCACGGCTCTGTCGCCATCGCGGCGATCACCAGTTGCACCAACACGTCCAATCCGTCGGTGCTGATCGCGGCCGGATTATTGGCGCGCAAGGCGGTGCAACGGGGTCTGAATTCCAAACCCTGGGTAAAGACCAGCTTGGCGCCGGGATCGAAGGTCGTCACCGATTATTTATCCGAATCGGGACTGCTACCCTACCTCGAAGCCCTGCGTTTTCACACCGTCGGCTACGGCTGCACCACCTGCATCGGCAACAGCGGCACCCTGCCCTACCACATTACGAAGGCGGTTCAAACCGGCGACCTGGCCGTATGCAGCGTGCTGTCCGGCAATCGCAACTTCGAAGGCCGGGTCAACCCACTGGTGCGCGCGAATTATCTCGCCTCACCGCCGCTGGTCGTGGCCTACGCCATCGCCGGCAACATCAACATCGATTTATCCCGCGATCCCCTTGGCGTCGATCCCAACGGCGAATATGTCTATCTACGCGACATCTGGCCGTCGCGCGACGAGATCGAAAGCCTGGTGCGCAAATACGTGGTATCTCACCAGTACAAGCGCAACTACGCGGCGATTTTCACCGGCACCAAAGAGTGGAACCAGATCGAGACGCCCCAGGGCAATCTGTTCGAGTGGGATCCGGAATCGACTTACATCAAAGAGCCGTCGTTCTTCAGCGATATCGGGCCGAAACCGCAGCCGCTGTCCGACCTGCGCGGCGCCCGCGTATTGGCGCTGCTCGGCGATTCGGTGACGACCGATCACATCTCGCCGGCCGGCGCCATCGCCAAGGATAGTGCGGCGGCGAAGTACCTGAACGGCCTGGGAGTATCCGCCAAGGACTTTAATTCCTACGGCGCGCGCCGCGGCAATCATGAGGTGATGGTACGCGGCACCTTCGCCAACATTCGCCTCAAGAACAAACTGGTGCCCGGCGTGGAAGGGGGCGTCACCCGCCATCTACCGGACGGCGCGCAGATGTCGATCTACGACGCGGCAATGAAATACATCGCCGACGGCGTGCCGAGCCTGGTCATCGCCGGCAAGGAATACGGCACCGGCTCGTCGCGGGACTGGGCGGCGAAGGGTCCGAAACTGCTCGGCATTCGCGTCGTCATCGCCGAATCCTTCGAACGCATCCATCGCTCCAACCTGGTCGGCATGGGCCTGCTGCCGCTGCAATTCAAAGCCGGCGAGAACGCCGAATCATTGGGGCTGACCGGTGAGGAAACCTATGACATCGAAGGCCTCACCGCGCTGAAGCCGGGCCAATCCCTGACCGTCAAAGCAACGGGCAACGATGGCAAGACCAAGACCTTCCAGGTGATCTGCCGCATCGATACACCAAACGAGCTGGAGTATTACCAGCACGGCGGCATTCTGCCTTACGTGCTGCGGCAAACCGTGGGGCGGGCGGCGTAAAGAAGAATCGCGGAATGATCCGCTCCCACATTGGATCGTGTCCTTGTCGTGGGAGCGCATTCCTTGCGCGATTCTTAGCCAAATATTTACCACCCAGACCTACCCACAAACCGCTGCCCCGTTGTGGGACATAGGTTTCCGGCACCGAGCTGCTTAATCAACCCAGACCTACCCACAATTCGCCGCACCGTTGTGGGAGCGGATCATTCCGCGATTCTCGACCCACTACTCGCCACCCCAGGCTAGCCGCACCGTCGGAAAACGTTACAGTCGACCCCCGATTCCTTCCCCGACCGACTCCCCCGCCTGCCTAACCTACTCAATTTCTGGTAGAATTTTGTATAGGCACGGTTTATGAATAAATTTCAATAAGATAGGCCGTTGTCCAGGATACTTCCGCCCACCCCACTTGGGGCTTCACAAGGATGTCGACGGGAAACCTCGCTCGAGGCCGCCTGTCTGAACAAAACCCGGGCGGCAACTGAGGGTTACTCGATGCACCACACGGTCAAACCGCAACTTCTTGGCGCCTTCGCCGCGCTGCTTTCTTTAATGCCGGTCACCGGCGCATGGGCCGCCGACTACACCGTCTCCACGACCACCGATCGCGCCAGCGGCGCCTGCAACGTCGGCGACTGCTCCCTGCGCGAAGCGATCATCGCGGTCAATGGAAGTGCGGACATCACCAACACGATTACTCTTCCTGCCGGTAACTACACCCTGACGCTCGCGGGCGTTGGCGAAGACAGCGGCGCCACGGGCGACTTGGATATCACCAATCACGTGACCATCACCGGCGCGGGCGAAGGCGTGACCATCATCGACGCCAATTCGCTTGACCGGGTGCTGCACGTACACAGCGCCAATAACGTCGATAACGTTACCGTCACCATAAGCGGGCTAACGCTGCAAAACGGCGCGGTGGATGCAGCCAATGGTGGCTGTCTCAATATCGATAGCTTCAGCACTGTCGAACTGACCGATGTCACGATCACAAGCTGCACGACCACCAATGCCGGGCAGATCGCCGGGCAAGCCGTGGGCGGGGGAATTTACAACGCCGGCACACTGACAATGATCGGCGGAACAATTGGCAACAGCACAGCAAACGTAAACCAGGCGATTTCTGGGACCATCGGCGGTGGCGGGCTGTTTAACGACAGCGAGGCGACGGCCGCCCTGCGCGGCGTGACGATCAACAGCAATTCGGCAATAAACGGTGGCGAATTTGTGTCGGGCGGTGGCGTGCTGAACCTCGGCACGCTGACCATTCGCGAAGATTCCCGCTCCGACACCGGCTCAACCATCGGCGGCGCGGATCGAACATTCGCCAACTCCGCCTGGGCCGGCGCAGGGATCAGCAACATCGGCGGCATCATCGCCATTACCAACAGCACCATTCGCAACAACGAAACGACCGACGAAGGTCTGGGCAATGCTGGCGGCGGCATCTACAATGTCTCCGCTGGGGTCAATCGCGGCAACGCCATCATCACGGCATCGACGATTAGTGACAATTACTCCGGCGCTCTGGCCGGCGGATTATTCTCCAACGGCGTCCCGTTGGATATCTCTCACACCACCATCAGCAACAACCAGGCCCGCTATACCGGCGGCGGCCTGTTCGTTCAGGGCAACACGCCCAGCGATATAACCAACAGCACCATTGCCTTCAATTTCGTCCGCGACGATCTCACTAACTCGACCGACACGCGCGGCGGCGGCTTGCACGTTACGGGGCGGGCGAATATCAACAGCACGACCATCGCCGGCAACTACGCGCTTACCGGCCAGCAGATCAATGTGCAAAACAACGCCACGTCCTCCAGCGGCACGAGACCCCAGGTAATCATTACCAACTCCATCGTCGCCCACGACAGCGTGGTGTTAGGCGCCGGGTTGGAATCAACCGCCGACAACAACTGCGCTCAGGGGAATTTGCAGGACGATGACAGCGTTACGCCCATCGACCCGCCCGTCGCGGGCCAGCCTGAAACATTCGAGAATTCCTACATCCTCTCCCGCGACTTCAACCTCGACTCCGGCAGCACTTGCGCATTCGAGGCCCCGGAAGCGTTCAGCGACTTGATCAATGCCGATCCTCAATTCGTTGCAGGCGGATTGCAGGACAACGGCGGCCCGACCGAAACGCTCGCTATCGACGCGGCCAGCCAGGCCGTGGACCGCCGCGCGCTGGCGGGGTGCCCATCCCGCGACCAACGCTACTACGTGCGCAACGTGCTGTGCGACAACGGCGCCTATGAGGCCGATGCTGTTCCAAGCGCGCAAAATCTCGTCGACGTGAAACTGTCCATCGATGAAAGCGCCGACCCCATCGGCGTGGGGGAAGACAGCCAATTGGTGTACACCTTGACGGTCACCAACATCAGCCGCGACGACTCCCTGCCGTACTCGATCACGGACGGCGTCATCTCTGGCGACGGCTCGTTATTGGAAACGCCCCGAGTCGTCGTGGGTAGCGGTTCGTGCACCGCGCTCGCCTCGTCGTTCACCTGCAACCTGGGCTCGTTAGCCGGACTGAGCACCACCAAGATCTCCGTGACAGTCATCCCCAGCCAGGTCGGAACGATCTCCATCAGCGCCCAAGCCTATCCCACCAGCGCAGACGAGGCCAACTTGGCCACCGATCCGTTTCACGGCAACAACGAAGCCAGCGAAACCACAGAGGTCAGCGCGACCGCCGATGATCCATCCATCCAAGGCTCCTTCGGCAGCGGCGGCGGGGCGCTCGGCTGGGCGACGCTGCTCCTGCTGGCACTTGTTCCTGCCCTGCGGCGCTGTTGTGGGACCGGATCATTCCGCGATTAGAACAGCCACCAACGATGAATCCAGCGAAGAATCGCGGTAGGAAACCGCTCCCACCGAAGAAACCACGAATCGTTGTGGGAGCGGATCATTCCGCGATGATTCAAATCGCGGAATGATCCGCT